>USOV01000001.1 GCA_900556455.1 uncultured Clostridium sp.
AATATGTAACAAAATATGATAAAACAAACCACTGGGAAGCATGCTCAAAATGTGGAGAAGTAAAAGCAAATAGTACAGAAAAACATACATATGATGAAAATGGAAAATGTAAATGTGGAGCAACAAAACAAACAGAAGAAACATGTGAACATGAATATGTAACAAAATATGATAAAACAAACCACTGGGAAGCATGCTCAAAATGTGGGGAAATAAAAGCAAATAGTACAGAAAAACATATATATGATGAAAATGGAAAATGTAAATGTGGAGCAACAAAATCAGCAGAAGAAAATAACAATGGTGGAGAAACAAAAGGAGACGAAAACAAAAATAATACTGGAAAAGATAACACATCAACAGACAAAGATATTCCATATACAGGTGCAAAAAATGTTGGAATAATAGCAATAGTTGCATTAGCAATTATAGTTACTGTATCAGCAGTGAAAATGAGAAAATATAAAGGAATATAACCAATAAATAGAAAATGAGGGCGCTAAATTTAGTGCCTTTATTTTTTACCAACAAATAAACATAAAATTGACAAAACTTTCCATATATAGTATAATATTAGTAGCTTTTTATATCACACAATTCTTAAATTTAATTAAATTAAGGAGGTAAGCGCATAATGTTAAGCGTGCATATCTATTTAGATGTGCAAAAGTATACTAGATGTTAAAATCTAGTATATAATTATTCCAACTGTGTTTCAAAAAATACTACAAAATGGAGGTTGACAAAATGAAACGATTTTTTGCTACACTGCTGGCACTGACTTTAATGTTTGGTGCATTGGTATCTATGCCTATCAAGGCCCATGCTGCAGGAACGAGCTTGGAAACGAGCTTAGAGACAAGCAGAACGGCAATTGCCGTTGGTGAAGACGGACGGTTTAGAATGAGAACCGAAGTTTCTGTGGATGATGGAGCAAAACTTCATGACGAAGTAATCGTTATGATTGATGGCTCATATTCCACAAATGATGACTGGTATGGGGTAAGAACCTCTATCATGAAACTCGGTGAAAAGGTCCTGGAAGATGAGAAGAACAGTGTGTTATTAACTGTTATGACATTTGGCACAGGTGATAACATTGTTCTTGAGCATGCAGAAACTGTTGAACAATTGAGTGAAAACTTACCTCAGGAACCAGGAAAGCTTTTGTATGGTAGAGCTTCAACAAACTGCGAGGCAGGCTTTACTGGAATCTTGAAGTACATCAAAAATCATGATGAAACCTTGAATAAAGCTCATGTTGTGTATATCACAGATGGCGAGGTTAATACTGATGAAAGTGAATATGTTTTCAGCAATTGGACAAACAATCCCTGGCTCAAAAAAGACGCACTGACTCTTGCAAAATGGTCTATTGGAGAGGAACTGGAGGCATACAATTCTGGTGAAACTAAGCTTTCCAATGCATACTTGACTGCTTTTGATGATTCTAAAACCGATATTTCGGAGGACGAAAAATCAATGAAATGGGCTAATCAGGTCTGGAAAGATGTATATGAATATTCTGGGATGAACCTGGAAAGTCCGTATGCAATATCTGATACTGAAAGAGCATTTGTTAAGTATGACGAGGAAAATGGCACTCATGTACGGGAAATCTTCTATTACACTATTTGGGGTAGAGAGTATGCTGACAAAGAAAAGCGTACAACTGATGCAGGAATTGCACTTGCTAAAAGCAACAAAGTAGCTCATCTGTATATGGTGGCTATAAATAGTGCAACTCCTTGGATGACAGATATTAACTCTGCTACCAGTAATGTTTCTCTTCATGAGGCTGGTTCTGTATCTAATTTGCTCACAACACTTAGTGGTATTTCCATTAATTTGGACTGCCCTGCGTACAGTGAAATTACTGTTACAGATTATATGAGCAAATGGGTAAACCTTAATACAGATACCATTAAAGTCATTGATGAAAATACTGCTACAACTATTTGGTCAAGTAGGCAGGGCTGGGTTATCACAGGAAAACGGCCTACATCCCATGAAACACCTATTGTTGTGGAAATGATTCCTAACAATAAGTACGAAGAAGGAGGCCCAGATGTTGTAGGGAATGAAAACGACGTCATTTACAGAATTACCTGGTATGTGAAAGATGGTGAAATGCTTCGAAATCATGAATATTCTTTGATGTATGAAGTAAATGTAGACATTCATGAAAATGGATTTAAGTATAATACTAAATATCCTTCAAATGGATACTCTACAGTTGAATATATCAAGGAAAACGGAGATAAAGTCACCCACTTCACAAGGGAAATTGCAACAGCTGATGTAAGCGTTAGTAAGGCTGAAGAAGAGACCAAACCTGAAACTAAGCCTACAACTGCTGTAAAGGAAATGGTTGATGTTAAAGGTAAAGCAACATGGAACGATAAGAACAACAAATACCAGAAAAGACCTGAAGTCATCACTGTTAACTTAATTGCAGATGGCAAGAAGATTGCATCCAAAAAAGTGACAGCAGAAGAAAAATGGAAGTATTCCTTTGAGGGTCTTCCTAAGTACAATGACAAAGGCAAACAAATTGTTTACACAGTACGGGAAAACAAAATAGCCAATTACAAAACAGAGATAGATGGATATGACATTGTGAACACATATGAAAAATCCACTATTGATTCTTCTAAAAATAATGATGGTTCTCCTAGAACAGGGGATTATATCATGGTAGTAGTAGCTTCTACTATTATATTAGGAGTAATACTATTCATTCTTTTAAGAATGATGCGTAAAAAATAATTGGCATAAACAAAACAAAAAACCAGCGATATTCGCTGGTTTTTTGTTTTGTTAAAATTTATTTTTAGAATATTTTACTAACAGAACTACAAATTTTGACATAAAATATACTACTACAGTATTTTGAGGTGATATAATATGCAAATAAAAAAAGGAGATATTGTAGGCAGATATTCATATAACAATGATATACTATTTTTTGTTGATAGAATAATAAAAGTAAATAAAACAAAAAAAATTGCAATCTTAAAAGGCTTGAACATTAGAATTGAGGCAGATGCTGAAATACGGAGACTTAAAAAAATTTGAAGTAAAAGAAGTAGAAGAATTACTAAGAGGAATAGAGAAAAAATCGTATAAACAAATAGCAAATAATTATAATAAAAACTTAGAATATACAGGGAAAATATTGCATTTAGATGGGGATAAAAGATATAGTGAAAAAACTATGAAATATTATAAAAAAATGGGATTAAATGCTGTTGTCAAAAACATATCTGAGAGTAAACAACCACAGTATGTAATTCCACTACTGGTAAAACATAAACCAGATATATTAATAATAACAGGACATGACTCAATGATTAAAAATGGAAAAAATTATTTAGACATATATAACTATAGAAATTCTAAATATTTTATAAAATCTGTGTTAAATGCAAGAAAATGGCAAAATTCATCAGATAAACTTGTTATATTTGCACGGAGCCTGCCAAAGTTTTTATGAGGCAATTATGGAAGCGGGAGCAGATTTTGCATCTTCTCCGGGAAGAATATTAATAGATTTTATAGACCCATTAATTGTTGCAAAGGTCGTAGCAACAACAGATAAAAGAGTATATATATCTGCAAAAGAAATAGCTAAAATGGTAAAAGAAGGAGAAAAAGGTGTTAGTGGAATAGGAGCTAGAGGAAAGAACAAGATGTATTACGAAACAATGTAACAAAGCTGCAACTTAAATGACACACAAATGTAATAAAGTCACAAAACCTTAGAACCAAACTGAAAACAAGAGAAAAGACTTATTTACATCTTTTGACATATTTTTTTCGCAATGATATAATTCGCCAAAAGATGACAGATAAAAATGAAGGTGAGTGATATCATGATTTTAAGAAATGACATTTCAACCATCAAAGCAGAACTAGATGACAGAATAGGACAAAAGATATTAATAAAAGGAACACTTGGAAGAAATAAAGCCTTTGAAGAGGAAACAGTAATAAAAGATACTTATTCAAATTTTTTCCTAGTAGAAGACAAAAAAAGAGATACAAATGTAAGTTATAAATACACAGATATCTTAACAAAAGAATTAGAAGTTTCAATATACGACGGACAAAATTATAGCCCTCTAATATTACCAGCTAGAACTTAAAGTTTAAAAATTCCTATGAAAATAGGAATTTTTTTTTATTTCCTTAATATAATGTAATATTATAATTTAAGGAGGGATTTATATGGCAGTAGAAACAGCCAGGGACAAGATAAAACTTAACCAAATAGTAGGTCAAAAACAAGAGATTATAACAGTAGACGGAGATGCTATTGTAAATGATGTAAAGCCAGATGTTTTAAAAATAATAAACACAAATGGAACGATATGTATACAAAAAAGAGAAACTTTAAATGGAAAAGTAAAATTAGAAGGATGTGTCAACACATATATAATATATTTGGCAGATGATGAAAATGGAAGCATAAGAACAATTAATACAAGTTTAGATTTTTCTACAACAATAGATATGGACAATTGTAAAGAAGGGCATACATTAGAAGAAAATTTATGTATAAAAGGATTTGAAACGAAAATTTTAAATAGCAGAAAAGTGCACATAAAAGCATTTATAGAAGCTGATATTAAAGTATTTTCAAGTGAAGACATAGAAGCAATTGTAGATATAAAAGATGAAGAAGACATACAAATGTTAAATTCTAACAAAGATTTAATGTCACTAATAGGAGAAAATACAGGAAAATGCATATTAAAAGATGCCATAGGAATTAATGCAGAAGATGACCTTGCAGAAATAATGAGAGTAAGCTTTGATATATCGGGCGTGGAGACAAAAACAAGTTATAATAAAGTGTTAATAAAAGCAAATGCGAATGTAAGTATAATGTACTTAACAGAAGATAATAAAATATCAAATGCATCAGGGCAAATACCCATAATGGGATTTATAGATATGCCAAATGTAACAGAAACAGCAGAGTGCACGGCAAAAATAAAGCTTAAAAATTTGGAATTAAGATCAAATAATATTGATGAACATTCTATATATGTAGAGGCAGATTTGGACTTATTCTGTAGAGCGTTTGAAAATAAGCAAATCAATGTAATAGAAGATGTATATAGCATCTTAAATAATATAGAATTAAAGAGAAATAATGTAAGAGCAACAACAATGCAAAATAGAATAAGAGACACATTTAAAATAAACCAAACCTTTACAACTCCAGAATTAATATATGGCAAAATCTTAGGAAGTAATGTAAATCCAGTTATAGAAAACACTGAGGTTAAGGACGGAAGAATAAAATATACAGGTAAATTAGATGCAGAGTTCTTTGTAATTAATGAAAATATAGTAAATGGAGTAAATGTGTCTGTACCTTTTGATTTTGATTTAACATCTGAGTTAATCAGAAGAGATAGTCAATTTGAAACACAAATAAATATAGCATCACAAAAAGTATATAATACAGATGACGGAGTAGTTTTGGAAGCAGAATTAGAAATAACAGTATTACTACAAAATAGTGAAGAGTTAAATTTCATTCAAGATATTAATGTTACAGAAGACACAAAAACAGACTCATATAGTATGATTATATATTTTGTAAAACCAGGAGATACTCTATGGAAAATTGCAAAACAATTTAAAAGTAAGGTAGAAGATATTGCTAGAATAAATGAAGTAGAAGATGTAAATAAAATTTACTCAGGGCAGCAATTATACATACCTAAATTTACAAGAAACAGAATTGCAATATAAAAATGGATAAAATCTATTCAAGAAAAAGAATAAAAATATTTTATTCAGACAAAAAAACTATAAAGAAAAAATTAACTTTTACTGTAGTAATAGCTATAGCAACAGCAACTATTATATCTAGTTTAAAATCAATAGATCCAATTTTTGAAGAACTATGTAAAGAAAAGGGAATACAAATTGCAACAGATATATTAAATACAGAGTCTACAAAAGTAGTTCAGAAATATGAATACAAGGATATAGTATCAATAAAAAAAAGTGAAGAAAATAATACTAGCATATTAAAAACAGATGTAAGTATTATAAATGATATAGCCTCGGACATTGCAGCAGAAGTAAATAAAAGACTAGAAGAGATAGAAAAAAAACAAATAAAAATACCTGCTGGAGCAATACTTGGAAACAAATACATAGCAGGGTTTGGCCCCAATATAAATATATCCATTATACCAGCAGGAACAGTAACTACAGACTTAAAAACAGAATTTAAAGCACAAGGAATAAACCAAACAGTATACAGGATTTATCTAGAAGTCATATGCAATGTAAACATAGTAACATCATACAAAACCATAAATACTGAAATCGTAAACCAAGTGCTATTAGTAGAAACAGTAATAGTAGGAAACGTGCCAGAAACATACTATAATGTAGAAGGCATAAGCGAAAAAACCACATTAGAGCTAATCGAGTAAAATGTAGGGGCCGCCGCCCACGGCGACCCGCAAAACTAAAATTTATATCTCCATTTGACTGCTTAAGAACCCTGCTGCAGACTGAGCCACCTTAAGCTCAGAATCTCCCATTTTAGTATTTTGCTCTTTAGAAAGAAGAACAATACTACCAATAACATCCCCATCAGAAATAATAGGATAAATAACTTGAGAATTATTAAGAGTATTAGTATTAGCATTTTGAGTAATAGGTAAAGCTTTTTCATTATTATCTTTGCTAGTATAAACCTCTTTATTCTCAATTAATTGTTCAAGTTCAGGACTAATAGCCTTCTCTAAAAATTCTTTTTTAGAACCACCAGAAACGGCAATTACAGAATCTTTATCAGTAATACAAGCGATATGTCCTGTCGTTTTTGCAAGGGTTTCTGCATAACCTGTTGCAAATTCAGAAAGTTCACCAATAGGTGAATATTTTTTTAAAATAACTTCTCCTTCTTTATCTGTAAATATTTCAATAGGATCTCCTTCTTTTATTCTAAGAGTTCTTCTTATTTCTTTAGGAATAACAATTCTACCCAAATCATCTATTCTTCTAACAACTCCAGTTGCTTTCATGTAACATCCTCCCTTAAATTTTTTATTTCATAATTTTAGTATTGCAAATGAAAAAGAAAATTATTCAAAAAAAATACAAAAAAAGTCAAAAAAATTTTATTAAAAATATTAAATTAAAGTCCAAACCTTGTAATTTCCATAAAAAAAATATATAATAGAAAAGATTAAAAGGAGGAAGTAAGGCATATGGAAATAAAAAAAGAAGAAATATTACATATTGCAAAACTTGCAAGCTTAAAAATAAAAGAAGAAGAAATAGAAGAATATAGAAAAAATTTGCAGGATATATTAAACTTTGCAAATATAATAAATGGTGTAGATACAGAAGGGCTAGAAGAAACAAATGGAGCAACTGCAAATATAAACTTTTTAAGAGAAGATGAAGTTAAAAAATTTGAAGATAGTAAAAGCCTAATGGAAAATGCTCCAGAACAGGAAAACAATATGTTCAAAATACCAAAAGTTTTAAATTAGATTAATTATACGAGTAAAGGATAGACAAAATTAAGGAGGAAAATATGAATTTATACCAATTAACTGTTCATGAATTGATAGAAAAATTAGACAAAAAGGAAATAACACCAGAAGAAATCACTAAAAGTTATATAGATAGAATAAATGAAAAAGAAAAAGATGTAAAGGCATTTGTAACCTTAACAGATAAAGAAGCCTTAGAAAAATCAAAAACAATAGACAGAAGTACATCAAAATTTGCAGGAATTCCAATAGGAATAAAAGACAATATATGCACAAAAGGAATTAAAACAACATGTAGCTCTAAAATGTTAGAAAATTTTGTATCTCCTTATGATGCAACAGTAATGGACAAAATAAATGCAGAAAATATGATTAGTTTAGGAAAACTAAATATGGACGAGTTTGCGATGGGAGCATCAACAGAATATTCTTGTTTTGGAACAACAAAAAATCCATGGGATTTAAAAACTGTGCCAGGAGGTTCATCAGGAGGAAGCGCAGCAGCAGTTGCAGCTAACATGGTACCTTGGGCACTTGGGTCAGATACAGGTGGTTCTGTACGTCAACCAGCTGCACTTTGTGGAGTTGTTGGGCTAAAACCTACATATGGATTAGTTTCAAGATATGGACTAGTTGCATTTGCATCATCATTAGACCAAATTGGACCTATCACAAAAGATGTTGAAGACTGTGCTAATCTTTTAAATATAATAGCAGGACATGACGAAAAGGATTCAACATCTGCAAGTACACCTAAAAAAGATTATACTAAGAACTTAAAAGATGGGGTAAAAGGACTAAAAATAGGTATACCAAAAGAATTCTTTGGAGAAGGCATAAATGAAGAAGTAAGACAAAATCTACAAAAAACAATTGAAATGTATAAACAAATGGGAGCAGAAGTAGAAGAATGTACATTAGACATAGCAGATGAAGCTTTAGCAGTATACTACATTATTGCATGTGCAGAAGCAAGCTCAAACTTAGGAAGATTTGATGGAATAAGATATGGATATAGAACTCCGAATTTTGAAAACCTAAACGACATATTTGTAAATTCAAGAAGTGAAGGCTTTGGAGCAGAAGTAAAAAGAAGAATAATACTTGGAACATATGTATTATCATCTGGATATTATGATGCATATTACAAAAAAGCACAAAAAGTAAGAACATTTATAAAACAGGAATTTGAGAGATTATTCAAAGTTTATGATGTATTAATAACACCTACATCACCAACAGTAGCATATGAAATTGGAACAAGGTCAACAAACCCATTAGAAATGTATTTGGCAGACCTTTGCACAGTATCTGTAAATATTGCAGGACTTCCAGGAATATCAATACCATGTGGAGTAGACAAAAAAGGACTACCAATAGGAATGCAAATAATAGGAAAAAGTTTTGACGAAGAAACAATATTAAAAGCAGCATATGCAGCAGAACAAAAACTTGAATTTAGAAAATATCATAAGCCAAATTTTAAAGAATAATATTACAAAAAGGAGAAAAATTATGTCAAAAGAAGATTATGAAGCAATAATAGGGCTAGAAGTACATGCAGAACTTGCAACAAAAACAAAAATATTCTGCTCATGCCCAACTGACTTTGGCGGACAACCAAACACACATGTATGCCCAATATGTATGGCAATGCCAGGAGCCTTACCAGTATTAAACAAAAAAGTAGTAGAATATGCTGTAAAAGCAGGACTTGCAACAAACTGTGAAATTACACCTTTAAGCAAAAACGATAGAAAAAATTATTTCTATCCAGATTTACCAAAATCATATCAAATTTCACAATTTGATAAACCTCTATGTGTAGGCGGAAACATAGAAATTGAGACAGAAGAAGGCACAAAACAAATAGGGATTACAAGAATTCACATAGAAGAAGATGCAGGAAAATTAAACCATGACGACTATGGAAGAAATTCACTTGTAGACTTAAACAGAGCAGGGGTGCCATTAATTGAAATTGTATCAGAACCAGACTTAAGGTCAAGTAAAGAAGCAGATACTTACCTTAAAAAATTAAAATCTATTTTACAATATATAGAAGTATCAGATTGTAAAATGGAAGAAGGATCTTTTAGAGCAGACGTAAATGTTTCTGTACATAAAAAAGGGGAACCATTTGGAACAAGAACAGAAATGAAAAATATGAGCTCATTTAGGTCAATAACAAGAGCAATAGATTATGAAATACAAAGACAAATAGATGTAATTGAAAATGGTGGAAAAATAGACCAAGAAACATTAAGATGGGATGAAGTATCTGGAAAAACATTTACAATGAGAAGCAAAGAAGATGCACAAGACTATAGATATTTCCCAGAACCAGACTTAGGAATAATAGAAATTTCTGATGAATGGAAAGAAGAAATAAGAAAAAGTTTACCAGAAATGCCAGAAGAAAGAAAAGTAAGATATATGGATGAATTCCAACTTCCAGAATATGATAGCAATATAATAGTTTCTTCTAAATATTTATCAGACTTCTTTGAAGCGGCAACAAAAGTATGCAACAATCCAAAATCAGTAAGTAATTGGATAATGACAGATATAATTAGAGTACAAAATGAAGAAGGACTAGAGCAAATGCCATTTACAGCTGAACAATTAGGGAAATTAATTATTTTAATAGATAAAGGAACAATAAGCAGTAGCATTGCAAAAAAAGTATTCGAAGAATTATTAGAAAATCCACGTGATCCAGAAGAAATAATAAAAGAAAAAGGCTGGATACAAATATCTGATGAAGGAGCAATAAAAGAAGTAGTTCAAAAAATATTAGAAGCAAATCCAGGTTCAATTGCAGACTACAAAGCAGGGAAAGACAGAGCATTAGGATTCTTGGTAGGACAAGCAATGAAAGAAACAAAAGGAAAAGCAAATCCACAATTATTAAACAAATTATTTTTAGAAGAATTGAAAAAAGTGTAGTTTACTTTTATATTCCAAAAGCCATAGGTACAATATATTGTATCTATGGCTTTATCTTATTTAAAACAGACTTACAAATTACAATTTTAGTTTATTAATTGCAAACCCACATATAAAAAAAGCCACAAGGCAAGTTAAACTCAATTTAAATAAAAGTAAGCCACACAAATAGGCAACATGTGAAATTGGATATGTACTATATAAAGCAAGAATATAAACTGATAGTAAAGCAATCAATAAAGAAAATTTAAAACCGTTTAAACATGACTATAACAATTTTTTTATCTATATTTTTTACATCATCAAAAAAATTTTTCATCTTTTGTAATACCTCCTATATAAAATAGTAACATATTTTTATACATAAAATCAAAGGTAATTTTAGGCAGAAGAATAATTCACCACAATACAATTTGTATATAAAAAAATAAAAGCCAGTGAATAATCACTGGCTAATATTAATACTTTAAGCACCTAATGTGTTTAACTTTTTAGCTATATTAGATTTTTTTCTAGAAGCAGTATTTGCTTTAATAACACCTTTTGAACAAGCTGTATCAATTTTTTGAGTTGCAACTTTTAAAAGTTCTTCAGCTTTTTCTTTATTACCTTCTGTAACAGCAGCTTCAAATTTTCTAACAGCTGTTTTATATTCAGATTTAATCATATTATTTTGCAATGTTTTTTTCTCAATAACACTAACTCTTTTTATTGCTGATTTAATGTTTGGCATTTTTGCACCTCCCTAAAGTAAAATAAATAATCACTTTTTCCATTTTAACATACACCGCAGGAATTTGCAAGTAAAAATGTAAAAAAACTTTACAATTTTAGGTAATTTCTATATAATAGTAAAAGAGGCGATAAAATGAACGAAATTTTATTAAAAGCGAAAGAAAACATGCTATTAAAAGAAAAAAATTTATCAGAATATGCATGTAAATCTGAAAATGGAATATGGCTAAAAGAAGATGAAGAAGATATTAGACCAATATTCTTTAGAGATATAGATAGAATAATACATTCATCAGGATATGCAAGATACATAGATAAAACACAAGTATATTCATTTGTGCAAAATGACCATATAACAAGAAGGGTTTTACATGTTCAGTTAGTATCAAAGATTGCAAGAACAATAGGTAGAAGCCTTAGACTAAATGAAGATTTAATAGAAGCAATGGCACTAGGGCATGATATAGGGCACACTCCATTTGGACATAAAGGAGAAAGTATACTAAATGAAATATGTAAAGAGGAAAACATAGGGGCATTTTGTCATAATGCACAAAGTGTAAGAGAATTACAAACAATGGAAGGGCTAAATATAAGCCTTCAAACCTTAGATGGTATACTTGCACATAATGGAGAAATTTTAATAAATCAATATACATATAATCCACAAAAAACTAGAGAAGAATTTGAAGAAGAACTAAAAAGAACTTTCCAAACAGATAATTATAGTAAACAAATAAGACCAATGACATTAGAAGGATGTGTAGTAAGGTTATCAGACGTAATTGCATACATTGGTAGAGATATAGAAGATGCAATAAAAGTAGGAGTAATAACAAGAGAAGACATCCCAAAAGAAATAACTAAAATACTAGGAGACACAAACTCTAATATTGTAGATACATTAATAAAAGACGTAATTATAAACAGTTATGATAAACCATATTTAATGTTCTCAGAAGAAGTATTCGAGAAATTAATAAAACTAAAAGACTGGAACTATAGAACAATATATGAATCAGACATGGCAAATAAAAATTATGAGAAAATTGATAAATTATTTAAACCTTTATATAATAAATATTTAGAAAAACTACAAAACGGAGAATATAAAACCTTAGAGGGAGAAGATTTCTCAGAGAAAAACTTATATGAATTTATAAGGGAAATGAATGAAAATGAAGACTTTAACATAAAAAGGGCAGTTATAGATTATATTGCAGGGCAAACAGATAAATTTTTCTTAAATGAATGTAAAAAATATTTAGGACTTGAAAACGTAGAAAAATTATATAATTAAAAAATTACATAAATTATTCCAAAATGGAATATACTACTAGAAATTGTAATTTGGAGTGAATAATTTATGGAAAAGATTGATTTAGAATTAATAAAAAGTGTAATAAAAACAAAAAGAGAATTAGAAATTGCAAACCAAAACTTTAATATAGCAGAAGGTGAACTTATAGACTACTATTCATATCAAATAAAAGCAAACAAATCAAAACTTAGCTATTTAATGAAACAAGCAAAAGAACAAGGATATGAATTAGATATGATAAATGAACTAAGAATAAAAACACAAGAAAAAGAAGTAATTTAAAGTAATAATTATTGTAAACAAACATACAAATATAAAGGACAGGTTTATAAAATACAGAAGCGGCGATTAAGGTCCGCTTCTATATGAAGATTAGAAACGATAGAAAAAAGGAGAGATTTTATGGAATTAACAAACATATTAATAGTAATAGGATGCGCATTAGCAATTTTAATAATAGGAAAAATATTTTTATTCCCAATAAAGAAAATATTAAAATTAGTGCTTAACACAGTGATAGGCGGAGTAATAATATACATAATAAACATAATAGGAGCAAACTTTGGATTTCATATAGGTTTAAATGTAATAACATCATTTGTAGTAGGAATTTTGGGGATACCAGGAGCAATACTTTTAATAATTTTACAATTTATAATGGGATAAGGCAAAAACTTCACATTTTGTAAAAAAATATTTGCCAAATAGCGATTATGGGAGTATAATATAAAATGTAGTTATATTTCAAATAAAGGGGTAATAAAATATGGAAGAGCTAAAAGTATTAATCGATGAGAAAACATTACAAGAAAGAATCAGTGAACTTGCAGAAGAAATTATGAAAGATTACGAAGGAAAAGACATAACATTTATATGCATTTTAAAAGGATCAGCTTTATTTACAGTTGACCTTGCAAAAAAAATAAAAAATAATGTACGTTTAGAATTTATAAGAGTTTCAAGTTATGGAAATAGTACAGTAAGCTCAGGAACAGTAACAATGAAACTAGATTTACAAGACAGCATAGAAGGAAGAGATGTAATTGTAATTGAAGATATCATCGATACAGGTAGAACTTTATCATATTTAAGAGATTATCTAAAAGATAAAAAACCAGGTAGCTTAAAAATTTGTACTTTGTTGGACAAAAAAGAAAGAAGACAGTTTGATATTGAACCAGATTATACAGCATTTCAAATACCAGATAAATTTGTTGTAGGATATGGTTTAGACGATAAAGAAGACTATAGAAATCTTCCATATGTAGGATATTTTGATGTTTAATATAAAAGAAGAATTAAAAAAACTCCCAGATAAACCGGGAGTTTATATAATGAAAGACAAAAATGATACTATTTTGTATGTTGGAAAAGCAGTAGTGTTAAAAAATAGAGTAAAACAGTACTTTATGAAAAACAATAAAACTGCAAGAATAGAAAAAATGGTATCATTAATTGACCATTTTGAATATATAGTGACTGATAGCGAAGCAGAAGCACTAATTTTAGAATGCAATTTAATAAAGAAAAATATGCCTAAATTTAATGTTTTATTAAAAGATGATAAAACATACCCATATATAAAAATAGATGTAAAATCAGACTTCCCAAATGTATTTTTAACAAGAACCTTGAAAAATGACGGCGCAAAATATTTTGGACCATATGCAAATCCAGGTGCAGCAAAAGAAATGCTTAAGTTTATAAAAGAAAGATTTCAAATAAGACAATGCAAAAATTTTAAATCTAGAACAAGAGCATGTATTAATTATGATATTAAAAGATGTTTAGCACCTTGTGTAAATAAAGTCTCAAAAGAAGAATATAAGAAACAAATAAATCAAATTATAATGCTTTTAGAAGGAAAAACAGACGATATTATAAAAGAATTGGATAGAGAAATGAAAGAATTTTCACAAAAACAAGAATATGAAAAAGCAGCAATTGTAAGAGATAAAAAACAAGCAATTGAAAGAATTTCAATTAAGCAGAAAGTATCGAATATAAATGAAAATTCAATAGATGTAATAGGAATTTATAAAAATGATTTATCTGTATGTGTAGAAATATTTTTTGTAAGAAACAGTAAAATGATTGGTAGAGAACATTATTTCTTAGATAATATGCAAGATGAAGAAATAAAAGTTATACTTTCAGATTTTATAAAACAATATTACTTAGAAAAAATTGATTTACCAAATAAAATAATGATGCAAGAAAAAATAGATGATGATGAAATAATTGAAAAATTACTTTCAGAAAAGGCAAATAAAAAAGTAGAATTTAAAGTACCTCAAAAGGGAGAAAAACTTAAATTCGTAGAAATGGCAATTAATAATGCAAAAATAACATTAGAAAATAAGAACAAAGAAAAAGAAAGCATTATTTTAGGTTTAAAAGAAGTATTAAACCTAAAAAATTTACCTAGAAGAATAGAAACATTTGATATTTCAAATTTCTCTGGAGATTATATTGTAGCAGGAATGTGTGTTGCAATAGATGGTGTTATAAAGAAAAATTTATCTAAAAGATTTAAAATAAAAACTGTATATACCCAAAATGATGTGGCATGCACAGAAGAAGTTGTGACAAGAAGATTAAAACATTCTATAGAAAATCCAAAAGGAACATTTGGAAACTTACCAGACTTAATTTTGGCAGATGGTGGAATAACACAAATAAGAGCAATAAAAAAGGCAATTGCTAAATACAATTTGGAAATTCCCGTATTTGGTATGGTAAAAGACGACAAACATAATACAAAAATGTTAATAGATGAAAACAGAAAGCAAATACCATTAGAAAAAATTTTAATGTTTTTTATAACGAACTTTCAAACCGAAGTACATAACACTGCAATAGAATATAATAAAAAGCTAATGAATAAAGATATAGCAAAATCAAGTTTAGATAAAATAAAAGGAATAGGACCAAAGAAAAAACAAAAATTATTGAAAAAATTTGGAAGCGTAGAAGGAATAAAAAAGGCGAGTATAGAAGAACTTTTAGAAATAAAAGGAATAAACATAGAATTAGCACGAGAGATTAAAAAAAAATTAGAATAATCCCGACCAAAACTTAGCATATTTATTATCCACTCGAATAAATTAATTACATAGGAGAGTGAATAATATGATGGAAATAACAAAAGAGGGGATAAATTATGGGAATATTGTGGACAACCACTACAAAAAACGTGCAAAAAGTGGATTTATAAAAAGAATTTATAATGAAAGCAAAATATTAACGTATTTATTAGGAGCATTTTTTATATTTGCAATTGCAAATGCAACATTAATATATAGTTTCTTAAAAATATTAATTAAATTGTAATTTACAAAAAGGAGAAAAAATGAACATAGCAAATAATTGGAAAGAATACGAAATACTAGACATGGCAAATGGAGAAAAATTAGAAAGATGGGGAGAATATAAACTAATAAGGCCTGACCCACAAATAATATGGAAAGAAAAAAGCTTTCCAGAAAAATGGAACAAAGTAAATGCAAGATATAATAGAAGCAAAACAGGTGGAGGAAACTGGGACTTTAAAACAAAACTCCCAGCAGCGTGGAAAGTTAAATATAAAAATCTAACATTCAATATAAAACCTATGGGATTTAAACATACAGGGCTTTTCCCAGAACAAGCTGTAAACTGGGACTGGATGATAGATAAAATAGAAAATGCAAAAAAACCAATAAAGGTTTTAAACTTATTTGCATATACAGGTGGAGCAACAGTTGCATGCCTTTCAGCAGGAGCTTCTGTGTGCCATGTAGATAGTTCTAAGGGTATGGTTTCTTGGGCAAAAGAAAATGTAGTATCTTCTGGACTAGAGAAAGCGCAAGTTCGCTACATAGTAGATGATGTTATTAAATTTGTACAAAGAGAAATAAGAAGAGGAAATAAGTACGATGCCATAATAATGGATCCACCTTCATATGGAAGAGGAACATCAGGGGAGGTATGGCAGTTCGAAAATAATATTTCAGATCTTGTAAAACTTTGCACACAAGTGTTAAGTGATACACCATTATTCTTCCTAATAAATTCATATACAACAGGAATTTCAGCAGAAGTATTAAGCAATATTTTAAAAATAAGTTTAAAACAATATCAGGGTAAAATAACAGCAGGAGAAATAGGGCTACCAATGAAAAACTCTAACCTAATACTTCCATGTGGAATATATGGAAAATGGGAAAAAGTTATGTAAATTTTACGAAACTAAAAAAACATATATGAAATTTTAAAATAAAATTTTCATATATGTTTTTTTGCTTTTCATATAATTTTTGAAAAATTTGTAAAAAAACAGGTAAAATCACCTTGTAAGAAACAAAGAGGTGATTTTTTTGATAGAGAAAATATGTAACGCCTTAACAAAAAGAATAAGAAAAGAAATGCCAGAAGTAGATGACGAAAGAGCAGAAGTAATTAACTATGGCTTGCAACTTGTAATAGGAGAAATTCCAAAAACTATTATATTAATAATAATTGCGTGGCTTTTAGGAGTACTTAAATTAACAATATTAGCAGTATTATTAATATTACCCTATAGAACAGTTTCTGGAGGGGTTCATTTAAGAACTCATATAGGGTGTATTGTAGCAACAACAATAATGTATACAGGAAATGCTTTCCTCAGCCAATATTTAGTATGGAATGGCAATTTAATAAAATATATAACAGCATTATTAATATGGGCATTTAGCATGGTAATGATAAAAAAATATGCTCCAGCAGACACACAAGATGTGCCAATTTTAAGAAAAAAAGAAAGGAAAATAAAACAAATATTCTCATATATAATAATGACAATAACATTAGCAATAGGCTTAATTATAAGGAATAATACTATATCAAATTTATTAATAATAGGAACATTATTACAGACAATAACAATCACAAAACTCATGTACAAATTAACCAAAAACAAATATGGATATTTAGAATATATAAAAGCAGAAAATATTGAAACAACAAATTAAACATGCTACATAAAAAAATACACATAAATAAATGTAGAAATAAAGGAGGTAATTTGTATGGTAAAATTGTTAGCAAAAATCGCAGAAAAATATGCAAAATCAACAAATACTGCATGCATGGTATGGGTAGTTTTGCACCAACCAAAAATGCCAGCATCTTTAGTAAAAAAAGATTAATTTAGCAAAAAGGAATTTTAAGAGAATTTAAAATTTAAGAAACACCTTAAAATGCGGTATAAAAATTACATTTTAAGGTGTTTTGCTGTTTTATATTCGGAGCTAGAAATCTTCTAACAATAAATTTCAAATTGCTGTTTAAAATATTTTTCAGATTTTGTTGTATATAAATCTAAGTTATTATTTCTTTTAACAGTTTGTCTTACTTCCCATAAACCAAGCCCATGGTTTTTAACATCTTCACTTTTCTTTGATGTTTTACCCTTTTCAAAAATTTCATCTATGTTTACATCTTTATTCATGTATGTATTTTCTATAATAAATAATTGCTTATTTTTCTTATTATCTTTTCTAAAAGTAATAGTAATTTCTTTTTCTTCACACTGTTTGGCAGCATCAATTGCATTATCAATTAAAATTCCTAATATTCTAGTTAACTCATAAATTTTCATATTTATTGTAGATAAATCCATAAATATTTCTAAATTAAATTTAATTCCAAGTTCTGCAGCATCATGGTACTTAGCAGTAAGTAAACTATAAATTGCAGGATTATTAATAACTTCAGGACTTAATAACGCTAGATTATTAACTTTTTGACAGTCATCTAAAACTTGAGAATAGTATTCTTTCAATCCATCCATGTTGTTTGTAGCAATATATCCACCTATACCTTGAACAATATTATTAAAATCATGTTTAAAACCACGAATTTTATCATATAAAACAGTTAAAGTTTTATTATATAATTTTTCTTCTTCCAATTTCTCAGTAGTTACCTCTAACTGTATTGTCCTAGACAAACTATATATATTAATAAAGAAATATAATAGTAATGTGACCATACCAACTATTAGCAAACCTAAAGAAATTGTCTCAATATATGAAAATAATATAAAATATTGTATCGCAATAGCTAAAAGCCCTATTAATGTATTAATTAATAAAATATTATTATGCTTTAAGGTAGATAAGATGTTTACTTTTTTTATTATAAAAATCAGAGTTAATATATAAACTATAATATAATTCAAAACAGATAAAACAAATTTATAAATAGGGACATATATAATTTGTTCTGTAGTTAAACCAAATACTAACACACAAAACTTCTGAATAAACAAAGAAGTTAGAATAAATAAAATATATGGGATAATTTCTGCTAAAATAGCTTTTAATAAATTGGTTTTATAAATTAAAATTACCAGTATAGGACAAGCAAGTATATTTATAAATGTATTAAAAGGAGAAGGAACTATAAATGCAGATATAATAGCAATACATGAGAATATAAGTACATATAAAAAGTTTTGCTTTTTAGTAGATTTAATTTTAAGAATAGTAGTAAATAATAACATTGAAATATAAACTTCAATAAAAGTAAGAGGAGAACATATAATTTTTGTAATTAACTCACTTTCAGTTATTAACACACTCCAAATTGTTTGTAGAATTTCCATTTTTAAATACCTCCATAAAATTTGTTTTATATTTTGCTCCAATTGTGCACGAGCAATTATTTTTTAATTCTAAAATATTTTCACTAAAATTCAGTTTTTTAACATTATTGACATTTACAATATAAGACTTATGACATCTTACAAAATTGTCCGGTAGACAATCCTTGAACTTAGAAAAAGAACTATAAGTTTCATAATTATCCTCATTTGTACAAAAGACTAATTTCATACCGTCTTTTTTAATGTAATAGATATCATTTGCGTTAATTATAGTTCTATTATTATTTAATTTTATAAATTGATTAGGTTTTAATGTCATATCTTCTACTAAACGTAACATAGTTTCTTCTAGTCGTTCAGCTACAATGGGTTTAACAAGATAATCAAAGGTTTTGTATTTATAGGCAAGAAGGGCATATTCTAAATGACCTGTTAAAAAGATAATATAAATATTTTTATTGCTTTTTCTGATTAAATCTGCAATATCACAGCCAGTTAAATCAGAATTTAAGTTAATGTCTAAAAATAATACATCAACTTTATTGTTTTCTACATATTCTAAAATATCGTGTGGATTAGATGCTGAGTAGCTTATTTCTGCTTCAATATTATTTTTAATAAAAATAGATTCTAACAGTTTTGATAGTCTCTTTAATGATGGGATACTGTCATCACACAGAACAAAATTTAACATTTACATCACCAACTAATAAACCTGGAAACATGCGAAATTTAGGGGAAAAAAGCAACCAATAAAGCAATAAAAAAATTCCTATTTTTTCCAGAACTATAATAACTATAATCTAATTTTGGGGTGATGTCAAGTGTAAAATGTCAAAAAATGTAAAAAACAACTAAGAGATAAATATTGATATATAAGTTAATAAAACAGCTGCAAAAATTACAGGAAAAACATTATCATAATTCAAAAAATGAAAACATAAAATTAGGGGAAGGAGAAAAGTGAATTATGAAAAAAAAGGTATTTTTGTTTAGCATATGCTTAGTATTTACATTCCTATTTGGTTTAGCTGCAATGAATTCAAATGAAAGTAGAAACCTAACAGTTACTACTGCATCTGAAGCACTTAGTAATAAAAAGATAGGTTGGGGTATAAAAAGAAACGATAACCATGACCAGCCAGATTTGGGTTCAAATAACAAAAAATTAATAGATGAAAATGAAGATATAGCAATGGGAAATACGGAAGATAAATATGTATATTTAACTTTTGATAATGGATATGAAGCAGGATATACTAATCAAATTTTAGATACATTAAAGGCAAATAATGTAAAAGCTGCATTTTTTATAACTGGACATTACTTAAATACACAGCCAGAACTAGTCGAAAGAATGATAAATGAGGGGCATATTGTAGGGAACCACACCGTCAACCATTATAGTATGCCAGACTTATCAGATGAGGAAATAAAAAAAGAAATTCAAACATTACATACTGCGGTATATGAAAAATTTAATTATGAGATGAAATACTTAAGACCGCCAAAGGGAGAGTTTAGCCAAAGAACATTAAGTATTACAAAAAATCTAGGATATAAAACAGTAATGTGGAGCTTTGCATATGATGATTGGGATGAGAAAAAACAAGGAAGAGAAGAATATGCAAAAGAAAAAATACTTTCCAATGTGCACAATGGATGTGTTATGCTACTACACGCAAATTCAAAGGATAACAGTAACATTTTAAACGATATAATTGGTCAAATAAAAAATATGGGATATGAGTTTAAAACATTAGATGAATTCAAAAGATAGTCTGCCAAATTTTGACTAGGGTAAGACATTAAGCTTTAAATTAGAATAAAAGGAGAACATATGAATAGAAAAGTAAATAAATTTGCGCAAATGTTAGATATGCCAAGGGAATTAGATAAAAAACAGACAAAAGTAACTATAATTTCTTTTGATGAAATTTTAATAGAAAATTACAAAGGCATTATGGAATATGAGGAATTTTGTGTAAAAATAAATACAGAAATCGGAATTATAAATATAAATGGATTTAATCTGAATTTGGAACAAATGACAAATGAAGATGTTTTAGTAAAAGGAGTAATAAACAGTATAGATTTAGAAAGGGTAAGCTAATGATTTTTAAAATACTTATTTTTTATATATTAGGTTATTTAAATATAGAAGTAGAGGGAATTTTTGTAGAAAGATTTATAAATATTTGTAAAAGCAAAGGCATTTTATTATGGAATGTAAAAATGGAAAAAGGAGTAATCCTTCATGCCAATATTGGAATTAGAGATTATAAAAACATAAGGCCAATTGCAAAAAAAACTGGTACAAAAATTAGAATTAAGAAAAAACATGGAAATCCTTTTATACTAAAAAAATATAAAAAAAGAAAAACTTTTGTAGCAATATTAATTTTAGCAATTGTATTAATTAGCACAATGGCAAATTTTGTATGGAATATAGACATTTCGGGGAATGAAAATATATCAAAAGAAGAAATTGTTACAGCACTAGAGGAGGAGGGTTTAAAAACTGGTGTGTATAAAGGAAAAATAGATGCAAATTCAGTTATACAGAATATAAGGCTAAAAAGAAATGATATTGCATGGATGGGAATTACAATTGAAGGAACAAATGCAAAAGTAAAAATAAAAGAAAGTACAGAAGCACCTAATATTATAGAAGAAGATGAGTTTTGCAATATTATTGCAGATAAAAGCGGGATGATTACAAAAATAAATGCTCAAAATGGTACGGTGGCTGTAAAAGAAGGAGATATTGTAAAACAGGGAGATATTTTAGTAAATGGCTATTTAGAGGGAAAATATACTGGTTTTAGGTATGTTCATGCTTTAGCAAATATAGAAGCAAAAGTATGGTACTCAAAAAAAGAAAAAATTTATTTAACACAGCAAGTCCCTACGGACACAGGAAATACCGAGGAAAAATATAGCCTAAGTATAAATGATTTTAAAATAAATTTTTATAAAACCCTTTCAAAATTTGAAAATTATGATACAATATATAAAAGCAAAAGATTAAAGTTATTTTCTAATTTTTATTTACCAGTAGAAATATTAAAAATAACAAATAAAGAGTATGAGATAAAGAATGTAACATATACGGAAGAAGCAATTATCGAGATTTGGACACCTAAAATAGAAGAAGAACTAAGAAAACAAATTGAAAATCAAGATAATATTATAAATAAACAAACAAACATATATGAAAATGAAGGGTATATAGAAATAGAAGTTATTTATGAAGTGCTTGAAACTATTGGAGTTGAAGACAAAATTGTTTTTTGACGGTGGAGGCAACTAGCGATTGCCTACTACATCAAAAATCATACTGAAAAATGAAAAATGGAGGGTGAGAAAATGGAGCAAAGAAGTTTGCGCGTAGTTGAAACAAATAAAACGTTTTTTAACAAAATAACTAACACGCTTTCCAAATTATTAGTTCCTACTAGAATAGGATTAAACAGCATGATGATTTCTATGAAAAGGAATAGTTTGTTAAAAGCATATGTAAGCTATATGGGAGCTCAAGATGAAGCTAAAAAAGAATTAGCAGCTAAAAAATATGAAGATGCATATTCATTATATTTAGAAGTAATTGATAAAAATATAATGGATTCGGTTTATAAAAAAGTAAAAAATAATATAGCAACAAATTTTGAAAAAGAGGCTCTAGCAAAATATTATTTTGTAGTTAGCTTAAAAAATACAAATTATATAGAATACAAATATAAAAAACAAGAATATTTACTACATGTAGATTATGAAACAGCTAGCAATATAAAAAAAGAAAGCTTATTAAAAACTTATAAAGAATTTTATGTTTATAAAATGGATTCTTTATATAAGGGGTTATTAAAAAATTACTCAGTTGAAATTAGTGATAATTTAAGAAAGGACAAGTCATCTGAAAAAACATTTGAAAAGATTTTTAGTAGCCTAGAAACTTATGTGTCTGAAATTTTGCCAATAAAAATGGCATTAGATAGTGAAAATACTAAATATAAAGAAGAATATGAAAAATATGAAGAAGCTGCATTAGGAAAATTAAATGAACAAGAAAAAATACTTAAAAACATGACATTAGTTGGAATAAGCAGAACATTTTTCACACACAGTTTACCACTCGCTGCAACTGAAAGATGTTATATTGAACTTATGAAGCAAGTTAGAGACATAATAGTACACGAAAATACTAAAACAAAAAGAAAAAAAGCATATGAAACACTAGTAAAAATTATAGAAGAATATAATTTAAAATTATTATCAACAAAAGTATATTGGGACAACCCAGATGAAAAATCAAAATATAAAATGTTTTGGGATAAATACAATAAAATAAACAAGATAGAAGATGAAGAAGAAAGATATAAACAAAAATTAATAATTTTCTTAAAAGAAGACATAAAAAAATTGTACATAAATAAGAGAAAATATAAAAAGATAATAAACTTACATAAAGAATATTTAGTTGAACTTGGTGCAATGAGGGTATTCAAAAATAAATGTAAAACTACAGAACAGTTACTTAAAGGAAATATGAAATTAGCAATTAATAAATGTAGATAGTCACACTTATAAGATGTGGCAGATGGGATGGAGAATATGGAACATGCAGAAATAAACTTTTTAGAAATAGAGGAAAATGAGGAATACGAAAAACACATAAAATACATAATAAATGAATGCTTTAAGGAAGAAAAACTAAATAGCAAACAGTTATATATAAATGTAGTTCTAACAACACCAGAAAACATTAGAAAAATCAATAAAGAACAAAGAAATATAGATAAAGAAACAGATGTATTATCATTCCCAATGTTTGAAAAAGAGGAAATAAAGCAAATACCAGATAATCAATTCGATGTATTAGGAGATATAGTTATATCAATAGATAGAGTAAAAGAACAAGCAATAGAATATGGACATAGCTTTGAAAGAGAACTATCTTATATGGTAGTACATGGATTTTACCACATTCTAGGATATGACCATATGGTAGAAGAAGATAAAATAAAAATGAGAGAAAAAGAAGAAAATATATTAAACAAATTAAAGATAACTAGGGAGGTATAAAAATGGAAAGAAGAGGACAAAGAACAAGTAATAATAGTGGAAAAAGAATAGTAATAGTACTAATCATAGCAGTGTTAATATTAGCCGCAATGTTTTTAGTAAAATATTTAAAAGGTGAAAAAGAAGTATCAAATAATGTAATAGAAAACAATGGAGAACAAAAAGAAATAATAGTTAAAAAGTTGAAAATAGTAGATGAAGATTCAAAATCTAGACCATATGCAGTCATGATAAATAATAATCATGCAGCATGGCCACAATGTGGAATTCAAGATGCATATTTAGTATATGAAATAATATCTGAAGGTGGAATAACTAGAATGATGGCTCTTTATAAAGACCAAGATACTGCAAAGATAGGTTCTATAAGAAGTGCAAGACATTATTTTATAGACTATGCAGAAGAAAATGATGCAATATTCGTACATTGGGGAGGAAGTCCACAAGCATATTCAAGATTAAACCAAGGAATAGATTCATTAGATGGTATAGCATTAGAAGGTTCAGTATTTTTTAGAGATAAAACATTAAAAAGAGATTATGAACATACAGGATTTACAAGTATGGAAAATGTAAAAGAATATGCTAAAAAACAAGGGTATACAAGAGATACAAATAAGGATTTACTTTTAAACTACTCTGTAGATGAAATAGATTTATCTGCTTTAACTGGGGCAGAAAGTGCTGTAGAAGTGAAAATAAAATATTCAGATTATCACACAACAAGTTATGAATATGATGAAGAAAACAAAGTTTATAAAAGAAGCATGAGCGGAAAAGCAAATGTAGACTTAGAAACTGGAGAACAATACACAGCAAAAAATATAATAGTTTATAGTGTACAAAATTACACACTTAATGATGGAGAAAATAAAGGAAGACAAGAATTAAACAACATTGGAAGCGGAAATGGATATTATATAACAGATGGATATGCAATTCCAATTACATGGGAAAAAACATCACATAGTGGACAAACTGTGTATAAATATGCAGACGGAACAGAAATAACTGTAAATGACGGAAACACATTTATACAAATATATCCAAAAACTGGTGACTTAACAATAACACCAAAAGTAGAAGAAGTAACAACAGAGGGAAATAATATAATTCAATAATAAAATAAATTTTAAAAATTGCTAAATTCTACAAATTTAGCAATTTTTACGATATATAATATGGAGGAAACATGGAAAACTTTAAATCAGGATTTGTTTCAATAGTAGGAAGAACAAATGTAGGAAAATCAACACTATTAAATGCTCTAGTAGGAGAAAAAGTTGCAATTACAACAAGTAAAAGCCAAACAACAAGAACAGCTATAAAAGCAATAGTAAACAGGGAAAATTCTCAAATAATTTTTATAGACACCCCAGGAATTCATAAACCAAAAACAAAATTAGGGAATATAATGTTAGAAACAGCATGGGGAACAATATCAAATGTAGATGTTACATTATTTGTTGTAGATGGAAGTAAACAAGACCTAGGAAAAGGAGACAGAATAATACTAGAAAAAATAAAAGAGGCAAAAGCTAAAACAATATTAGTTATAAATAAAGTAGATTTACTAAAAAAAGAAGATATTTTTAAACTAATTGAAAACTACAAAGATGAATATGATTTTGAAGCAATAATTCCAATTTCAGCAGAAAGACAAAAAAACATAAATGAATTGCTTGATGAAATTGAAAAATATATACCAGAAGGCCCAATGTATTATGATATAGATGAATATACAGATCAAACAGGAAGACAATTAGTAGAAGAAGTAATCAGAGAAAAAGCTCTAAAATTATTAGATGAAGAAATACCACACGGAATTTATGTAGAAGTAGAAAAAATGAATTTAAGAAATACTACAAAAGGTGAAGAAATATACGATGTAGAAGCAATAATATATTGTTTAAGGGATTCTCATAAAGGTATTATAATAGGAAAAAATGGAGCAATGCTAAAAAGAATAGGAACATATGCAAGACAAGATTTAGAAAAAATGCTGCAAACAAAAATTAATTTAAAAATATGGGTAAAAGTAAATAACAACTGGCAAGACAATAATAGTATTGTAAAAAGATTTGAAAATAAATAGATGATTATTTTCATCTTAAAATAAAAAAGAATAAAAAACTACAAAGCTACAAAAGATAAAAATGAAAACTAAAGGAGATGGTAGACTTATGATAAAGCAAATGGCATGGAATACATTCAAGAAAACAGGTAATATAAACACATTTTTAGAACTAAAACAAGTATCAAATATAGAACAAAATATGATGCAAAATATAAAGGCGGAAAATAGTTATGAAAATTGTAAAAACGAAGGGAATAATAATTGCAGAACATAATGTTGGGGATTTTGATAAAATGCTTACAATTTTAACCCCAAATTTAGGAAAAATTGAATGCTTAGCAAAAGGCTCAAGAAAACCAAAGAGCCTTTTGCTAGCTGGAAGTCAATTATTATGCTTTGGAGAATATATGCTTTACAAAGGTTCTGATAACTATAGTATGAATTCATGTGAAATAATAGAACTTTTTTACAAAATTAGAATTGACTTAGACAAGTTAAAATATGCGGCATACATAACAAAAATAATAAATGATGTAACAACAGAAAATCAAAATAACTATAGAATTTTACAATTATACTTAAACACATTATATGTAATTGCAGAAAGTGACAAAGATTTAGAAATGACAGCAAGTATATTTAGATTAAGATTAATGTCTATAATAGGTTTTAGACCGCAAATAGAAGAGTGCTCTATGTGCAAAACTAAAGAAAAACTAGAATATTTTAGTATAAGAGATTCTGGCTTTAAATGTAGGGCATGTGCAAAACAAGATGGTGGAGCAATAGAAATAAATGAAACTACCAAAGATGCAATTAAATACATAATTTTAGCAGATGCAAAAAAAATATATTCTTTTACAGTACCAACAAGTACACAAAAGGAATTAGAAATAATTTCAAAATTATATTTAACGGAAAATTTAGAAAAAGAATATAAAATGTAAAAAACATTTGCAAAATCAAATATGTTAATATATAATACTGTCATCAAAAAGAAGAAAGGAAGATTTTTATGAATATAACAATATCAGGAAAAGATTTAAAAGCAACAGAGGCAATTAAAGATTATGCAGAAAAGAAAATGGAAAGATTAGTAAAATATTTTGGAGAAGATTTTGATGTAAATCTTACAATAAGAACAGAAAGGGAAGAACAAATAGCAGAAGTAGCAGTAAAAGCTAAAACAGATACATATAGAGCAGTTACAGCTCATAAAGATTTATATGCATCAATTGACAAAGATGTAGATATATTAGAAGGACAAATAAGAAAAACAAAAACAAGAAAAGAAAAAGCAAACAAAGAAGACTCAATAAGAAACTTAAATGTTGATATGTCAATGCCAGAAATAGAAAACGAAATAATAAAAACATTGTATTATGAGATAAAACCAATAACACCAGAAGATGCAATGTTAAAATTACAAGAAAAACCAGCAGACAGATTTATAACATTTGTAAATTCAGAAACAAACAAAGTAAATGTATTATTCAAAATGAAAGATAATAAAAACTATGGTTTAGTAGAACCAGAAGCATAAAAAAAGAGGGCAAGTTCTAAAACTTGCCCTTACTTTTCCATAATATGTTCTTGAACTAGACTTATAAAAAGGAACAAAAGGTACTTTCATATCATCAAAATGTATAGCTTTTATATATTCATTTAATTGTTCACAAAAAGTCATAAGAAACCTCCATGTTTATAATTCAAAATTAATTATAATATACCATAAAAATATAAGAAAAACAATCGCCAAATTAACAATGAAACTTTGGCAAAAAATATAAAACAAATAGGCAGTTATGATAAAATAAGTAAAAAAATTAAAGGAGGAAATGTAAAATGAAAATTAAAAAAAGTAAAATATTTATTGCCATTATGTTACTACTTTGTTTTGCTTTATCTGTTATGCCAATGAAAGTATTGGCAAATTCAGAAATTGGTGATGTGGATATTGAGGGCGTAACTTTTGATTATAATCCAGGTGATGCTCCAAAAGCAACTGCTTACAAGTGTGATCCATGGGATGAACAATACGATATAGAGTACGAATACTGGGAAGAGATGGAAACTAATGAAAAGGGTGAATCTGTTCCAGTAAAGTTTTGGTACTCTGATGAGAGCAAGAATAATGCCCTTTCACAAGATAAAAAAATAACTACTTTTGAAGAAGGCAAAACTTATATGTATAGTATTTCTCTTAAAGCAAAAGATGGAAATACATTCGCAACTGATAAAAAAGTAATGGTAAATGGGACACATGTTAATAGCATCAATGTAACAAATTATGAAACAGGACTTTTTGTGACTGCTGTGCGAACAATAAAACCAAAAACTATTACATACAAACATATTAGTGTTGTTGAGATAAATAATGCAACAATTAGCTTTAAAACAGGTGATAAACCTGTATTCTCAGGAACAACACCTGAAAATGTTCCATATATTTACCAATCTGAATATTGGAGTACTGATGGAGGTAAAAAATATTATTATGCTGCTGATTTTTGGAATATCAACAACCCGGATGATTTATTTACCAAATTTGAAAGTGGTAAAACTTACACTTATGGAATATATTTTAAGGCAGCAGAAGGATATTGTTTTACAACTGATACTAAATTAAAAATAAATGGTAAGTATTACGATTATGATACGACTGATTATGACCCAATGTTACAATATAATGAAGGTGAATATGCAACAATGTGGGTTGACACAAATTTGACAATAATACCAACAGAAAACTCACAGGAAAACCCAATAACACCAAGTGAACCTGAAAAACCATCAGACGACCCAGTTACACCAACAACACCAACACAAGAAACAGAAAACAAAACAGAACAAACAAATAACCCTAAAACAGGAGATAATATAGTAACATTTAGTATTATGTTTGTAGTAGCCTTGACAGGAATATTATTAACAACTATAATAAATAAAAAAAGAGCTAAAAACAGTAAATAAAAATGATTAAAAGAAGACTAGCCAAAATTTGTTAGTCTTCTTTTTAAAAGGAGAACATAAATGCCTAAGGATAAACACAGTAATAAGAAAAAAACGAATATTATAAGCATGATTTTAATGTGCTGCTGTATTGTACTTTTAATTTATTCTGGTATAAAAATAGTGGTATGGTGTATGAATAATAAAAATAACAAAAAAATATTAGACGAAATATCAGAGTTTGTTACAGTTGATGAAAAAAAAGAAGACAATGATGATGAAAGATATGCAGTAGATTTTGAAAAATTAAAAGAAAAAAATTCAGATGTAGTAGCGTGGCTAAAAGTAAATGGAACTAATATTGAAACAACAGTTGTAAAAAGTACAAACAATGATTATTATTTAACACATAATTTTAATAAAGAATATAATGCAGCAGGTTGGATATTCTCAGATTATAAAAATAAAGTAGATGGAACAGATAAAAATTTAGTTATATATGGGCATAATATGAGAGACAACTCAATGTTTGGGAGTTTAAAGTGGGTTATAAATGAAGAATGGTATAACAATGAAGATAATAAATATATTACTTTAGTAACTGAAAATGGAACTCAAACATATGAAGTATTTTCAGTTTATCAAATAGAAAAAGAAGATTATTATATAAAAACGAATTTCAATACCGAAGAAGAATTTATCAACTTTGTACAAACAATTAAAAAAAGAAGTAAAAAGGATTTTAATGTAGATGTAAATAAAGAAGATAACATCTTAACATTATCAACTTGTGCAAACAATAATAAATATAGGGTTGTTCTGCATGCTAAAAAAATAAAATAATAGTGGAGAGATAAAATGAGTAAAAAAGTTATATATATAATTTTAATTATAATAGTAATATGCTTAATAGGCGCTATATTAGTAAAAAACAACAAAAAACAAAATAATGAAGAAACACAAATAAGTATAGCAAATGATGTAGATAAATTAAAAAATATTGATACAAAAAACATAGAAAATATTAAATATACCTTTTATACAGAAGGTGGAGCTCAAGAAAATACCATAACAGATAGAGATTCTATTGAAGAAGTGTGTACTAGAATGAAAAATATAACAATAGAGAAGAAAAGCAATGTAGGAACGACAGATGATGGACTTACTATTATAATAAAATTAAAGAATGAAAACTTAAAATATGTTTTTGAAGGAAAAAATATTATTATTAATGAAGAACAATATGAAACAAAAAATTTGGAACAATTAAAGGCGTATTTAAAAGCATTAAAGTAGGGGGCACTTTTGAGCTCTCCACAAGCATAGAATAAATAGAGCCAGAAGTATAAAAAAGTAAGGGCAAGTCTAGAACTTGCCCTTACTTTATGTAAAAACAAATCCTAAATTTACCCAAAACCAAGATAAACAAAATTATTTATTCATCTTAAAATAGTTATAAAAAACTAAAACTATTTTCCTATCATACTGTTTTCAGCTTTTTGAATTAATTTCTTAACCATGTTACCACCGATTTTACCAGCATCTCTTGAAGATATATCACCATTATATCCGTTTTTTAAGTTAACACCAACTTCACTAGCTACTTCATATTTGAATTTTTCTAATGAATCTTTAGCTTCTGGTACTAATGTTTTGTTAGAATTTGAATTTGCCATTACTTTCACCTCCTAGGATAGATAAATTAGAATTGAAAAAGCATATTAAAGCTTTTCAATATTATAATGTTCAAAAAAGCGAGAAAATAAACTAGAAATTTTTGTAAAACTTTAATATTACAAAAATATTACAAAAATATTAAAAAAAAATTACAACAATAAAAAATGTTGTTTTTTACTGTGCTTTGTTGTAAAATAAAATTATTAAATTATGAATAAAAGGGGAGAAAAATTATGCCAGCAAATCCAATTCAAAGAAAAACAAGAAATGCATTCCTTGCAGGGATGTTAATTATGCTACTAATAGCAATAATAGTAATAGTTATATTAGGTTTTGTAGTATTTCCAGATATGTTCAAAGGAAAATCAAATATAGGAAAAGGTGGAAATGTATATGCATATAGATTAACTGCATCAGTAAAATCAGGAGAACAAATTCCAGCAAATAAAATAGAAAAAGTAAAAATGTTATCAAGTGACTTACCAACAAATTATGTACCAGATACTGTAAATGTAACTGCATATAAAAGTAAACTAGATTTACAAGCAGGAACAATTCTAAGTACTAGTTTACTATATGAAAATGAAAAATTAGCAAATTCTGCAAGATTAATAGAATTTAATATGTTGACTCTTCCATCAACACTAAGAATAGGAGACTATGTTGATGTAAGATTTACAGTGCCAAGTGGACAAAATTTCATAGTACTATCAAAGAAACAAGTAATGAACTTACAAAAAACTACAGTTTCTTTATACTTAACAGAAGACGAAATCTTAATGATGAGTGGAGCAATTATTGAATCATATGTTATGAAAGCATCTAATCTTCAAGTAATTCAATATGTAGAAGCAGGAATACAAGAAGCATCAACACCAACATATGCAGTAAATAATCAAATATATCAATTAATACAAAGCAATGCTCAAAAAGGAATAAATATAGAAGACTATGCTAAAATTAATGATAGCTATAATTCAGATTTGAGAAACATGATAAATCAAGCATTAGGACAATATGCAGGAAATGAAATAACTAACATACAAGAAGGAATTGATAAAGAAAAAGAAACATCAATGGAATTGTATTTATCTGGATTACAAGGATATTAAAAGGAGGACTAAACTTTGAAAAAAATAGGATTTATAGGAGCGTATGACAAAACCGATTTAATTTTATATACAGCAAAAGTAATAGCAGAATTAAATAAAAAAGTTTTAGTAATAGATGCTACTGTATTACAAAAAGCTAGGTATATAGTACCATGCATTGCTCCTAGCAAATGCTATATAACAGAATATGAAAAAATAGATGTAGCAGTGGGATTCAACAGTTTTGACGAAATAAAAAGATACTTAGGCGTAGAAGAACTTCAATATGACATAGTATTGATAGATGTTGATGAAAATAATGTGTTCCACAATTTTGAAATGGTAACAGCAAGGAAAAACTATTTCGTAACCGCTTTTGATAGCTATTCTTTGAAAAAAGGATTAGAAGTAATAGGAAAAATGAAGGATAAAATACTTATGAAAAAAATATTGTTTTCACAAGAAATGCTAAAAGAAGAAGATGACTACCTAAATTTCCTATCTTTTTACTACTCAATTAGATGGGAAGATCAAAAAATATTTTTCCCATACGAAAGTGGAGACAATTCTGCAATAATTGAAAATCAAAGAACTGCAAGAATAAGATTTAGAAACCTAAGTGATTCATATAAAGAAGGATTACTTTCAATTACAAGAGATATATTACCAGATGAAAAAAATAGTGAAATAAGGAAAATAATATTCAAAAGAGGAGAATAGAAAAAATGGCTATAGTTACATTTTGGAATGATGGCAAGGCAGAAACAGGCCAAAGCATGACAATAGCAGCAATAGCTACTACACTTGCCATAAATTATGATTATAAAATATTAATGATTAATACAAAATATGATGACCAATCACTTGAACGTGCCTTTGAACCAAGAAACACAGTAAATAGTTTATTCTCAAGAGGTAAATTAGAAATAGATGAAGGGTTAAGTGGAGTTGCGAAAGCTATAATGAGCAATAAAACATCTCCAGAAATAATTACAAACTATACAAAAATCATATTAAGAAATTTAGAACTTTTAACAGAAAAGAATATAACTAAAGAAGAATTCGATAGATATATTTTATATTTAAAAGAGATAATAAAATTAGCTAATAGATATTTTGATTTAGTATTAGTAGATTTAGAGGGAGATATAAAAGACCAAAGAATTAAACAAATATTAGAAATATCTACAATAAAAGTTATAACTTTAGCACAAAATTTAAATGTAATAGATAGTTTCATAGAAAAAAGAGAAAGAGAACCAGTATTACAGGATGCTAATAAAATTATATCAATTGGCAGATATGATGAAAAATCTAAATACACAGTAAAAAATGTTACAAAATATATAAAAGAAAAAAGAGTGTTTGGAATCCCATACAACACAATGTTTTCTATGGATGCACCAGAAGGAAAAGTTGCAGATTATATAATAAGATTTAAAAGAATAAATCCAACAAATGTAAATGCAAATTTTGTAAACTCAGTAAGCGAAGAAACTGAAGAAATAATTAACATGATACAAGAAACACAAAGAAAAATATATTAAAGGAGAGACTTCAGATGATAAATAGTATAATAAATATATGTTTAATGCTATTGGTAGCTTTAATTGTTATAATACTAGTTAAATACAGCTTAGACAAAAAGAAAAAAAGTGGAGATGAAGAATTAACAACAAAAAGCGATAAACAGTATACAATAGATGCAATGATAGCTTTTGTAAAACAAAGATTGGATGAAATAACAAAAGTTAATTTATACGATATTGGTTTGTCAGAAGAAGAATTGAAAAGAAGAAAAGCAAAAAAATATGAGCTAAGAAAAGCTTTAAAAGGTTGTACATATGGTGATGTTAATGACAAAAAATATGTAAAAGAATTAATATATGATTTACTTCGCAAAGAATATGGTGTAACTGAAACAAATATATCAAATGCAATTCCATTCGATACACCATCATTATTAACTGCTCAAGATAAATTTGATATTATCTTATTTATGTATAAAAAAGATTTTGGATATGAAGCATTAACTCAAATGATAAAAAAATATAACTTAGCAGTATTAAAATATATTGATGGAGAAACAAAACCATCATATGTAATAACAGCAGATGAAATAAACAATATATATAATGAAGAAAAATTTGATTTAGCTTTTTCAGATAAATTAAATGTAGTAGTACAAAGAATATACCAACATTATAAAGGATACAGCAGTATTGACGAAATAAGAGATATGAACATAGATGGGGTATCTGGTGGTGTATCAGGACTTCCAGAAAGCTTCTTGAGCCAAGTCGCTCAAACAGATAATGAATATTTAGGACAAATTGCTGAACACAAAGTACCAAGAGCATGTGACAGTATTTGGATATTCTTCCAAGGTAAATCAATAAGACTTGCATTCCTTTCTTTCGGAAAAGAAAGCGAATTAAAAAGAGTTTGCCAAAATATATACAAATATAATAATCCAGGACAATTATCAGATTCAAATGGATTTAAAATAAATGAAATGAAAGATGGATCTCGTGTTGTTGTTGTAAGACCATCAATGTCAGAAACATGGGCATTCTTCGTAAGAAAGTTTGACGTAAAGAGAGCAACACTAGAACAATTAATAACAGTACCAGGAAAAGAAAATGCTATTGACCTTCTAAAATTCTTGGTAAAAGGAGCAAGAGTTACAGCTTTAACAGGAGAGCAAGGTTGCCGGAAAAACAACAATGCTTATGGGTATGATAGAAAATATATATGAAACAATGAACATAAGGGTTCAAGAAACTGCATTCGAGTTACACTTAAGAAAGATATATCCTACAAGAAATATATTATCATTTAGAGAAACTGAAACAGTTTCAGGACAAATGGGATTAGATGTTCAAAAGAAAACTGACGGAAGTGTTAATATAATCGGAGAGGTTGCAACAGACCCTGTAGCATCTTGGATGATACAAGCAGCTCAAGTTGCATCTAAATTCACATTATTTACTCACCACGCAAAAACATTTCCTAACTTAATCACAGCTCTTAGAAACTCAATGTTAAGAACTGGTGTATTTACAGATGAAAAAACAGCAGAAGAACAAGTTGTTCAAGTCTTGAATTTTGATATACATCTAGTAAAAGACTTTAGAGGTAGAAGATACATAGAAAGAGTGACAGAGTGTATTCCTATTGAAGAAAAAAATGAATACGTTTTTGAACATGATGCAAATGAAAAAATGAATGACAAAATTGATAGGTTTATTGATAATACAACAAAATATTTTACAAAAGTAACAAATAAAGAATTGTACAAATATGTAAATATAATGGAATACCATAATGATGAATATGTTATTACAAATAAAATTTCAGATACAAATATAAGAGAAATGAAAAACAATATGAGTGAAGAAGACGTAGAAGATTTTGAAGAATTTATTGAAAGAAACTGGGGAAAACAAGAACAACCAGTATTAGTTGGAGAAAAACAAGAAGCAACCAAAAGAGGAAGAAAACCAAAAATGGATTAAGATTCATGGAGAACGAGGTGAAATAAGTGTCAAATCAAATATTTTATGCAATAATTGGTGTAGCAGGAGTAACTTTTTTATTAATTTTAGCCGCATTTGTTATCCTACAAAAAAAGATGAACCAAGGATATATGAGACGTATAAAAGAATTAAGAAAAGGTACTCAAGAAAAAGCTTTTTCAGCAGATGTATTCTACCAAAAACTATACCTAATATTGAAAAAGATTCCTTTAGCAAACAGATACTTATTAAAAATCAGAAGAAAACTAGAAATAATATATATGCAAGATGAGTATCATACAAGAAAACAGGCTGCAAAAACACTATTACATGCTTTGATACTTATTATTCCAATAACTTTACTAATAATTATTCTTACAAGAGGAGATGCATTATTACGTGTAATATTACTACTACTTGAAATATTCTTAATAGAAACAATTATAACAGGTAAAATTGATAAATTAGACACAAAAGTATTAAAACAACAAATAGGATTTTTTGCAGAAATAAGACATGCATATAATGAATACAATATGGTCGAGGAAGCCATATATGAAGTATCACAAAATGATGAACTTGAAGTTTCAAGGCAAGGCGAAAAAATATACGAAATATTAGTAGCAGATGATCCAGAAACAGAATTGGAAAAATATTATGATGTAGCTCCTAATAGCTATTTAAAAGAGTTTGCTGGAATATCATATTTAACAAAAGAATTTGGCGATAGACAAATTGATGGAGCATCTTTATATTTAAAAAACTTAAATAATATAACAAAAGAAATGCAATTAGAAATACTAAAAAGAGATAAATTAGACTATGTATTTCAAAGTTTATCTTTTATCGCAATTGCACCAGTATTATTAATAACACCATTGAAAAATTGGGCAATAAATAGTTTTGCATTTACTTCTCAGTTTTATAAAGGAAAAGGTGGATTAATTGTAGAAATTCTACTATTAGTTTTAACAATTGTGTGTTATATTTTGGTTAGAAAAGTAAAAGATAATGGAAGTATAAAAGACGAGTACAAGGATCCAAACAAAGCATGGCAAATGAAATTATACAAAAAGAATTTTATAAAGCCAATAATTGATAAATTTATACCAAAGAAAAACACAAAAGAATACAGAAAAAATGTAAAACTAATGAAAGAAGCAGCAGCAAAGCAAAAGATGGAAACATTATATGTAAATAGAATTTGTCTATGCATACTTGCATTTATTCTATCAATAGCTTTCTTTACATTAGTACATAATACAGCAATAGATTATATATATACAGAGCCTGTTTCGGACTATGATATGCTTACAGTTTCTGCAAATAAAGACGAAGAAAGCATTAAGAAAAGGGAAATTTATAACCGCTTTTTGGACAGGTATAAAGGACAAGATATCACAAAGGAAAAATTAAGACAAAGCATTGCTAATTCTTCATATTTTAAAGATGCATTAGAACCAGACATAGATGAGGCAACAGAAAAAATTTATAAAGAATTACAAATAGTAAATAATGAAAAGTTTAAGTGGTTTGAATTACTAATTGCATGTGTAGTTGCATGGATGGGTTACCAAACTCCAATTTGGATACTTATGTTCCAAAAAATTCTAAGAAATTTAGAAATGGAAAACGAAGTAATGCAATTCCAAATAATTATAACAATGCTTATGAAAATTGAAAGAGTAAATGTAGAAATAATACTAGAATGGTTAGAAAGATATTCAAATATATTTAGAGAACCAATAACAAAATGCGTGAACAACTATGAAGCAGGAGCTTGGGAAGCTTTAGATGATTTAAAAAATGAAATAGCATTTCCACAATTGATAAGATTAATAGAAAGTATGCAAGCTGCAGTGGAAAAAATACCAATCGAAAAAGCTTTTGAAGAGTTGGAAAATGAAAGAGACTATTACCAAGCAAAAAGAGAAGAGGCTAATAACAAATTAATTTCAAGAAAAGGATTAATAGGAAAAGGTATTGGCTTTGCACCAATGATATGCGTATTTTGCGGATATCTAATTGCACCATTAGTAATCATAGGAATGAGCAGCATGACATCAACATTTGCAACAATGTCAACAATGTATTAATTTAATGGCACCTACCCATAGGTGCCTAAAATAAAAGGAGATATAACACATGGAAAATGCATCAAAAGCCTTGCTAATAGCAGGGGGAGTATTAATAGCATTAATAATAATAACAATGTTTATAATGATGTTTAGTAGGATATCTAATATAAACAAAGAACAAGAAGAACAGACAAAAATAGAACAGTTAAATGCTTTTAATATGGAATTTGAAGCATATGGCAAAAAAGTAATGTATGGAGCAGATGTAATAACATTAATTAATAAAGTAGCAGAAAACAACAAAAAATATTCTGGAAATCCTGATTACAAAATAACTATAATCCTAGATGGAACTGAAATAACTAGCAGTAGTAACCTAATTGGAGAAAAAGAAAGTTACATATATAAATGTGAAAAAATGGAATATAATTCTCAAGGAAGAATATGTAAAATAACACTAAAAACAAAATAATATGTTTTTAGAAAATCACATGAAGGGGAGAAATATATGGATAATGCAGTAAAAGCACTATTAATTGCGGCAACAGTTCTAGTTGCTATGGTAATGGTAAGCATAGGTGTATACTTATATTCATTATATTCACATCAATCTAAAGAATATAGTGCTACAATATCAGCAGTTGAGCTAGAAAAATTTAATAGTAATTTTGATGTATATATTGGAAGAGATAATATAAAACCTCAAGAAATAGTAACAATTGTAAACCTAGCTAAAGAATATGGTGAACAAATAGAAATATATTTAGGAGGAAGCAAAATAGAGTTTACAGCATCAAAAACACAAGAAGATTTTATAAAAAGCAACAGGGACAAACTATTTAAATGCACATTAAATACTTCAGCGGAAAATCCAAACCCAACATATGATGAAAATGGAAGAATTGTAAAGCTAAAATTTAATTAAAATATTGCATAAAAACAAAAAAAATATTATAATAAAAGGAGATATGACAAAATGAAGAAAGTATTAATAATACTATTAATACTATTTATGATAATAATTTTTTCAATATATGCGCTATTTATTACAAATAAAGCACAAACAAATAGCTTAAGAAATTATAATAGAGAATATGAAGAATACTTAGACAAAACAATATATGGAACAGAACTGGCAACTCTAATAAATAAGGCTACAAATGTAAATGAAAAAAATAAAATTGAAAAAGATAAAAAAAATCACTACATTGAAAATGAAGAAAATTCAATAAAAATAGAAATAACAATGTTACTTACAGAAAAAACATATCCAATGGAAGAAATATATAATACAGATACAGCAGAATTTGTAAAACATTTTAACTTAGAAAAATTTAAATGCACAAAAATAGAATATCATAATAAAACAGGAAAAATAAGTAAAATGTTATTTGAACAAGTAGAAGAATAATTAAGCTATTAAATTTTTTAATATAAAAAAAGCAAAGGAGGAATAAGTTATGGAGAACGCAACAAAAGCATTATTAATAGCAGCAGCAGTTTTAATTGCTATAGTTTTAGTAGCATTAGGAGTTAAATTATTAAGTGCATCAGGAGATTCATCTAAAGACGCACAAAATGTAGCTAACCAATTACAATCATCTACAAGTAATGCAGCAAATGGGGTAATTGATGGTATAACAAACGGATTAAAATGGTAATAAACAATAAAAATTAAGGATAAATTTAATTTATCCTTAGACTAAAGCCTAAAGATATTATTTTAGGCTTTAGTCTAAGGACAATAAGTAAGGGAGAGGGTTTTATGGAGAATGCAACAAAAGCACTTATAATTTCAGCAGCAGTTTTAATTGCTATAGTATTAATAGCAGTTGGGATAAAAATATTAAGTTCAACACAAGGTGTTACAAATGAAGTAGATAAAGTATCAGAAGCAATGGGCAAATCTGTATTTAATTCACAATTTACAGATTATGAGGGAACAGCAGTAAAAGGTTCAGAAGTCAAAGAAGTACTAAATAAAGCAGCTGTAACTTGGAGAGGCAATAGCTCACGTAATGTTAGTGCAATAGTAAATGGTACAACATATAGCTCTGCTAATGATATTGCAACAGCTAGAGCATCAATAAATATAACATCAACTTATACAGTTACAGTTCAATATGATAGCAAGGGTTTTGTAAGTTCTGTTACAGTACAATAATATGCTAGGAGGAAAATTATGGAAAATGGTGTAGACGCTTTACTAATAGCATTTGCAATTCTAATTTTTATAATTGCCTTAGCTGTATCTTTGAACACTTTAGCACAAGCAAAATCAACAGCAGATATTGTTTTATTTTACAGTGATAGAGAGAATTTCCAAACTCCTTTAAAAGCAGATCCAGAAAATGCTAGTGATGGAGGAAGAGTTGTAGGGGAAGATACAGTTATTGCAACAATTGCTAGATGTGCAAAAGAAAAATTCTCAGTAAAAATAATTGATGGAACTAAAACTGATGATATATATATTTTTGAATATGATGTACAAACAGCAGAACAAATAAAATCAGAGATAGAAAGATTTATTAAAAAACACACAGGAACAAGTTATAGAGAAACATATGTAGAAATTACAATTAGTGGAACAACATACTCTGGAGAAGATGGAACACAACTAGAACAAGATGTTGGAAAAAAAATATATATTACATATGAAAAACAATAGAAGTTAATAAAATCAAAGAAAGGAAGTAAATTTTATGTCAGATACCTTAATTACAATAATGGGAATATTTTTAGCAGCAATATTAATGTTTGTTTTCCCACTTATGACAGTATCAAATACACAAGATGATATATCTCAAGTTGCAGTACAATCTCTAGTTTCAGAATTTGTAAATAATGCAGCAACAAAAGGAAAAATAACACAAGATGATTATAATTCATTTATAGAAAAATTATATGCTACAGGAAATACATATGATGTTCAGTTAGAACATAAAATTATGACTACAAATCCTAATAAAGGAGCAGCAGACCAACTAGGAGAAAACCTATATTATTCAGTTTACAATTCTACTATAGTAGATTCTAGAGATACTGGAGTAGATTATAATACACAGTATTTAATGAAAAAAGGAGATTATATCATTGTAACTGTTAAAAATTCAAATACAACTATAGGCTCACAAATTAAAAATTTCATTTATTCTATAGTGGGAAAAGATTCTTATACAATTGCAGCGAATGCATCTGCCTTAGTAGTAAACACAGGAAAATAAAAAACTATAAAGGGTTAGGTAGATTACTACTTAACCCTTTAAAAATGTAGGAGGACTTTATGAAATTACAGAATCTAATAATTATTTTCATTATAATTATTATACCAATTGTTTTTATTTTTTCTCTTTATTTAAACTTAGAAACGAAAACAATTACAATGCAAACAGCCTATGATGAGAAACTAATAGAAGCAACCAAAGAAGCTATGGAAGCATTTGAGATTAATACGGTAGAATGGAATAGCGAATATTCTTCTTTGGCAAACTCTAAAAGACAGGATTTAACATCAACAATAAATGTTTTTTCAAGTAGTTTAGCTGATAAAATGGGAATGAGTGGCTCAAGTAAAGAAAATATATTAATTTATGTCCCAGCAATTGTATTTACAATGTATGATGGATACTATATTTATTCGCCTACATATGTACCACAAACAATTACAAATGAAAAAGGGGTACAGCTATTTTACTATGAAAATAGTGGTAGTGAAAACTCAAAAATTACTATATCTGCAACACAAAATATTGGAGGAACAATTTTTGCTGGAGAACCAATATATTTTGCAAAAGCTGGACAAGGAATAAGCGGTAAATTTAATGGCGAAGATTTATATTTTACAACAGATGTTACTAAAGCAGAAAAAACATATAAACATGTGTTAAAAACTTTCGTACCATATACAAAAATTTATAATGATTATGTTATTAATTACACATTAGATAATTATATAAGAATATATGGTAAAATTCAGTCAAAAGAAGGATATGTAATTGATGGTTTTGGAACTAGCAATACAATTGAAATACCAGTAAAGAATGTCTCAGGAGTAAAAGCAAATGGTTATAATATATTGGCAGAGACACTTACAGAAAATATCTATGTAAAAGAAAGTGCTACTGAGGAAGCAGAACTAAAAACTTATACATATATATATAATTCAAATAATGATAAAAGATATTATGATGAAGCAAACAGAAAGTTTTTTGCATTAAGTAACAGAAATCAAAAAATATATTTGCCAGATGCAGAAATTGGAGGAACTCTAGCAGAATATAAAAAAGTATTGGTTCGTACTGATAATACTAGCTGGGACTACATAGAATTATATCAATTAATAAATAATAACAATAATGATTGGTATTATTTAGACAATAATGATCAGTACATAAAATATGATTATCAACCTGCTATTGATAGAGAAAAAGATTGTAGTGCAATTAACTACTATGTGGAAACTTGTGAATTCAATCATTGGTTAATTGATAACCATATTGATGTAGATACAATACTAAATGAAAAAACTGAAGCAATAATAACAAATATTAATAACAATTTGAACTTATCAATTTCAAATTATAGTGCAAACTCTAAAATTAATTATGAGATTCCGGAACTTACAGAAAAAGACTGGGAACAAGCTTTATCTAATATATCAATGATAACATTTTTCCAAGGAAAGAAGATAGGATTAAAAAAATATAACAACTATGCAGTAGTAACAAGTACGGAAAATAACGAATTTGCAAGTGAAGATTCATTATATTACATTGGGGAAGCAGGAGATAATTATTACCATAGATATTATTGTGATAAAGGAACACCAAAAACACTTAGAGCTTACAGAAATACAGAATTTAGAGTGCAAAAATATGAAGAAACAGACCAAATAAAATACTATTATAAACATTATGGGAGCTCTGAAAATGTTTATGATAATGAATGCTTTGACTGTATAGTTAATAGAAATAATTATACTAAAACTACAAATTCATCAAATATTTCATATTATGACCGAGCATTTTATGAAGCATTGGGAAGAGAAAGATACATACAAGCCCAAAAAACAAAATTAACAAATAGATAAAAATCATTAATATAAAATTTTGAATTTTTAAAATATAAATGGTTACCCTAATTTTAGGGTGACCATTTTGAAATTTTTTAAGAAAATTTTTTTAATAATTTTTTTGTTAATAGTTCTAGTATATGTAACAAACATAACAGCAATACCCAAAAAAATAATATTATTTGAAGGTGAAAATTTAGATTTAGGTGCAATATTTGGAATTTTTGAAACAAAACAGCAAGTAATTACAACATCATCAACAACTGAAAACAGCAATATAGTTAAGGAAGAAAAAATAATATTAAGTCTATTTAATGTATTGGATGTAAAAGACGTAAATGTTACAACAATAGAGCAAACAAAGGTGGTTCCTCTTGGAAATCCAATAGGGTTAAAACTATATTCAAATGGAGTATTAGTAATAGGAATGACAGAAATAGAAGGTTCAAAGCCTTATGAAAAATCTGGAATAAAAGAAGGAGACCTAATAACATATATAGATAATGAACAAGTAACAACAACTGATGAACTTGTGGAATGTGTAAATAATAGTCAAGGAAAAATAATAAGCATAACATATGTAAGAGACGGTCAGGAATACCAAACAAGTATAGAACCAGTAGAAACACAGGACAATAAATATAAACTAGGACTGTGGGTTCGTGATGGGGCGGCAGGAATTGGCACAGCAACATATTATGAACCATCAACAGGAAAATTTGCAGCACTAGGGCATGGAATTATTGATTCTGATACAGAAAAATTAATTTCAATAGAAAGTGGCGAGGTTGTTACAACAAATGTAATAGATATAGTAAAGGGAGAAAAAGGAAATCCTGGACAAATAAAAGGAACTGTAACAAGTGGGCAAATAATAGGTGAGGTATATACCAATACTGAGTTTGGCATATATGGGAAAATTACGAGTAAAAATAAACTAAATATAATAGAGGGAAATAGTCTAGAGATAGCTAAGAGAAGTGAAATAAAAGAAGGAGAGGCAAAAATAATATTAACTCTAGAAGATGGGATAAGAAAAGAATATGGTATAGAAATAACTAAAATTTATAAGAACAATAACAGTGATAACAAAAGTATGCTAATAAAGGTAACAGATGAAAACTTGTTAAACTTAACAGGGGGAATAATACAAGGAATGAGTGGAGCGCCAATAGTACAAAACGGAAAATTTTGCCGGAGCAGTAACACATGTATTTATAAATAATCCCACAGAAGGGTATGCAGTATTTGGAGACTTAATGGTAAAAACATCTAATATGAGGTAAAAAAATATCATTTTAATATGAAATTTATTATAAAAGTATTAATTTTATAAATTCATATTAAAATGATATAATTAATTATTTTTTATCATCTTTTACGATTTCCTTCATAGCTCCTAGAGAAGAAAGCGCATTTGTGGCTTCAAAAGGAATAAATACTTTATTTGCTTCACCTTTTGCAATTTCTTCTAAGGCTTCTAAAGATTTTAATTGAACTAATTTGTCGTCTGGATTTGATTTCTTTATTGAATCGTAAACTTTTTTAATCTCTTCAGCTTTAGCTTCAGCAATAGATTTTATAGCAGCAGCTTCACCAGCAGCTCTTCTAATTCTTGCTTCTTTTTCAGCTTCAGCTTCTAATATAGCAGCTTCTTTTTTACCTTCAGCAATAGTAATGGCAGCTTGTTTTTCTCCTTCAGCTTGTAAAATGGCAGCTCTTTTATTTCTTTCTGCATTCATTTGTCTTTCCATTGCATCTCTAATATCTTCTGGTGGATTAATATCTTGAATTTCAACTCTATTTACTTTACATCCCCATTTATATGTAGCTTCATCTAGTAATGATCTTAATTGATTATTAATTAAATCTCTTGAACTAAAAGTAGAATCTAAAGTGATTTTACCAACTATATCACGAATAGTTGTAATTGCTAAATATTCAATACCTTTTTTCAAAGATTGAATTTCATATACTGCTTTTGCTGGATCTATTATTTGGTAGAACACAACAGTATCAATTTTGATAGTAACATTATCTTGTGTAATAACTCCTTGTGGTGGAATATCCATAGTTTGTTCTTTTAAACTAACAACACTTCTTACTTTATCAACAAAAGGAATAATAATTGTAAGACCCGCATCTGCAACTTTATGAAATTTACCAAGCCTTTCTATAATATAAACTTCTGCTTCTCTAACAATTTTAATAGAATTAAATAGTACAACTAGTACTAAAACTAAAAGTATAATTAAAAATAATATCATGATTCCCTCCTAAAAATAAACTCACCAAACTATTATAACATGATTTTATGTAAAATGGAAGGATTTTCTAAAAATTATTTATTGATTGTTTCCATCTTCAATAATCATTTTCGCAATATTATAAATCAATTTTGCCTTTTCATGAGAACAATTAGAAAGTAAACTTGCAAAACTATCAGAAAGGTAATTTTGAGAAGTAGTAGAAACTCCATTTAAAATTTCGCCTTCTGTAACACCGCAAGATTTCACAAATCTGATTTAAACGTTTTAAATTGATAGAAGCATCTCCACATTCAACCCTACTTAAATATGGAACAGAAACATCTAATTTTTCTGCTAAGTTCTCTTGAGTTAATTTCTTTTTAGCTCTAGCCAATTTTATTCTTTCCCCAATAATAGTGTAATCTAATGCCATAAAAACCCCCATTCGAGCATAAGCTCTAATAAATATTTTTTCAAAATTTACTTGAAATATAGCATTAGAGAGTAAAATTTTACAGAAACTCATGGATAAATGTTTACTACTAGTAAAGTTTTTTCGCTAAAAAATTTTTGCAATAGTACTTGCTTATTTCTGTCACTTATTGTAATATAATACAATAAAACGAAAGAATGTAGATTTGAAATTTTGAAAAAAGGAGGGAAGGTAGAAATTTTTAGTTACAGCGCCAGGACAATATTAAAATATTGTTGACGAGGATTAGAACTTATCGAAAGATTCGGCGGATGGTTCTATGGCTAAAAGTTACGGTCATTAAAAGCTACTAAAAAACTAACAACAATGTTAGAACAAAGGTAGACTTTAAGTAACTTCTAATTTGCATGTCTTTCAATTCTAAAAAAGATTTAAGGAGGATTACCTATGTGTGGAATTGTTGGATATATAGGAACAAAAAAAGCAAGTCCGATTTTAATACAAGGACTTTTAAAATTAGAATATAGAGGATATGACTCAGCAGGGATTGCAACTATAGAAAAAACTGGAATTACAGTTATGAAAGACAAAGGAAGAGTAAAAAATTTATATGATTTAGATGGAATAGATAACTTAGAAGGAACAGTTGGTATTGCGCATACTAGATGGGCAACACATGGAAAACCATCTAAAATAAATGCACATCCTCAGATGGATAGTGAAAATTTATTTGCAGTTGTTCATAATGGAATAATAGAAAATTATAATGAACTAAAAAAAGAGCTAATTGAAAAAGGGTATATATTTTCATCACAGACAGATACAGAAATTATACCAAATTTAATAAGTTACTATTACAAAAAAGATAAAAATATGTTAAAAGCAGTTAGAAATGCTTGTATGGATTTAAAAGGAAGTTTTGCAATAGAAGTAATTTCTAAAGATAATCCTGGAAAAATGATAGTAGTAAGAAAAGATAGTCCACTTGTAATAGGAAAGGGTGAAGATGAATTCTTCATAGCATCAGACATACCAGCTATTCTTTCTTATACAAAAGAATTTTATCTTTTAAATGACTTGGAATTTGTAGAAATAGAAAATGGAAAAGCAAAAATATATGATAAAGATTTAAAAGAAATAGAAAAGAAAATAACTAAGATTGAATGGGATAGCAGTAGCGCAGAAAAAGATGGATATGAACACTTTATGCTAAAAGAAATATATGAACAACCAACAGCTATTAGAGAAACAATAGGAGCAAGACTAAATAATGGAAAAGTAGATTTTGATGAATTAAAGCTTACTAAAGAATACTTAGAAACTATTAACAAAATATTTATAGTAGCATGTGGAACAGCAATGAATGCAGGACTTGCTACTAAAAGAACATTTGAAGAACTTTGCAAAATACCCGTTGAAGTAGATATTGCATCTGAATTTAGATATAGAGACCCAATTATAGATGAAAAAACATTAGTAATATTTATAAGTCAATCAGGAGAAACTGCCGATACAATTGCAGCACTAAAACTTTCAAAACAAAAAGGAGCAAGAACAATAGCAATATCAAATGTAATAGGAAGCTCAATAACAAGAGAAGCAGATTATTTTATATATACACATGCAGGACCAGAAATTGCAGTTGCTTCAACTAAAGCATATACATCACAAATAACACTTCTTACATTACTTGCAATGCATATGGGAGAAATACTAAACAGAGTAAATGAACAAAAAATAAAAGAACTGAAAAAGGATTTACTAGAAATACCAGGCAAAGTTCAAGAAGCTTTAGAATGTGTAAAACCAATAGAAAAATTTGCAAAAGAAGTACATCAAGAACAAGATATGTTTTTCTTAGGAAGAGGAGTAGATTACGCTGTAAGCTTAGAAGGCTCATTAAAACTAAAAGAAATATCATATATACATTCAGAAGCTTATGCATCTGGAGAACTAAAACATGGACCAATAGCATTAATAGATAATGGAACAACAGTAATAGGAATTGTAACTGAACCTAACTTAGTAGAAAAATCAATAAGCAATTTGCAAGAAGTAATAACTAGAGGAGCAAAGGTATTACTTATAACAAATCAAAATATGGAAAACAAAGGATTTGAAACTATAATAAAAATACCTAAAACAAATAGATTAATATCACCAATACTATCTGTAATACCAATGCAATTATTAGCATATTATATTTCAAAAGATAAAGGTTTGGATGTGGATAAACCAAGAAACTTAGCAAAATCAGTAACAGTAGAATAGAACAAGATTTATGGGTCGCCGCTCACGGCGACCCGTAAATATGTTAATAATCAATTATTACTTAAAATCAAAAAAAGTATTGCAAATTTTATTTATTGTGGTAAAATATAAAAAGAAAATTTGTTTGGATAAAGGAAGATAAAAATGTTTGCATATATAAAAGGAAGTTTAGAGGTAAAAAGCATAAATTATGTAGTAGTAGAAAATAATGGAATAGGATATAAAATATATATGTCTTCAAAATCTATAGGAACAATAGGAAACATAGGAGAACAAGTAAAAGTACATATACATTATCATGTAAGAGAAGATGATATAAGCTTATATGGATTTAATTCAGAAGAAGAACTTAGAATGTTTGAAATACTAATTAATGTAAGTGGAGTGGGAGTAAAATCTGCATTAACAATGCTATCAGATATAACTCCATCTAGCTTTGCTCTAGCAGTTATTAATGATGATGTTACAAGGCTTACAAAAGTTCCAGGGGTAGGCAAAAAAACAGCACAAAGATTAATATTAGAATTAAAAGATAAATTAAAATCAGAAGATATAGCTAGTGAAGAAATAGAAGTAGAAGAAAAGAAAAATAACAATATAAATAATGATGCAGTTGTAGCTTTGCAAGTATTAGGCTACAGCAAAAAAGAAGCAGAAACAGTACTTGAAAAAATAGACACCAATGGCCTAAGCATAGAAGAAACAATAAAACAGGCATTAAAATATTTAGGAAGGTAAAAAAATGGATTTAAACAAACCTTTGGCATATCGTATGCGCCCAACTACACTAGAAGAATTTGTAGGGCAGGAAGATGTAGTTGGAAAAGATAAAATCTTATATAGAACAATTAAAGCAGATAGACTATCTAGTGTTATACTATGGGGCCCAACAGGATGTGGGAAAACATCACTTGCAAAAGTAATTAGCAACACTACAAAATATAATTTTATTAAATTAAACGCAGTAACAGCAGGAATCGCAGACATAAAAAAAGCAATAGAAGAATCTAAAAATGCATTTTTAAATCCAAGTGGAAAATGTATTTTGTTTATAGATGAAATTCATAGATTTAATAAATTACAACAAGATGCATTACTTCCATTTGTGGAAGACGGAACAGTTATATTAATAGGAGCAACAACGGAAAACCCATATTTTGAAGTAAATAAAGCTTTAATATCGAGGTCTATGGTAGTAAAACTAAAACCTTTAGAGCCAGAAGATATCTTTAAAATATTAAAAAATGCTTTAATTAGTAAAGAAGGCTTAGGAACATATAAAATAAGAATAGAAGACGAGACTTTACATGCTATTTCTAAAATATCAAATGGAGATGTAAGAACAGCATTAAATAGTTTAGAAATAGCGGTACTCACAACTCCAATGGATAAAGATGGATTTATTAATATTACAAACGAAATCATTGCTGAAAGTATGGGCAAGAAAAAAACAATGTTTGATAAAAATGGAGATAGCCATTATGATAACATAAGTGCATTTATAAAATCTATGAGAGGAAGCGATCCAGACGCAACTGTATTTTATTTAGCAAGAGCAATTGACGGAGGGGAAGATCCAATGTTCTTAGCCAGAAGAATTGTAATTGCTGCGGCAGAAGATGTAGGGTTAGCAAACCCAAATGCATTAGTTGTGGCAAATTCCGCAATGCAAGCTGTTCAAACAGTAGGAATGCCAGAAGGCAGAATAATACTTTCAGAAGCGGCACTATATGTTGCACTTTCTAAAAAATCAAATGCAGGTTACATGGCAATAAATAAGGCTCTCGATGATGTAAGAACAAAGGATACAGGAGAAATTCCAATGCATATAAGAAATGCTGAAATAAAGGGCATGGAAAACTTTGGCTATGGACAAGGGTACAAATATCCACATGACTATCCAGGTCATGTGGTAGAACAACAATATTTACCAGACAAAATGCTTGGAACAAAATACTTTGAAAAGGACGAAAATATAACAAAAATTTAGATAGATTATAATTTACATGAATGAATTGATATTCAAATACGTAGGAGTTGCACTATAGGGCGACTCCTACAACATTTTCTCTCCAGACTATATTTTATTTTTTCTCATCTGGAATATATTCTAATAATTCGGAAATCTCACAATCAAAAGCTTTACAAATATTATTTAATTGGCTAACATCAATTCTTTTTATTTCTTCATAATACATTTTTGAAATAGTAGCAGGGCGAATATGAGTAATTTCTGCTAATGCTTTTTGTGTCATTTTATTTTTTCCTAATAAATCAGATAATTTAATTTTTATCATAAAAAACTCCTTCGTATAAAAATTTGAAAATATTTTATCATTTATTGTTGATAATAACACGAAACAGGAAATGATATAACGACAAAGGTAATAAAAACTTGCCTAGCAGTAAAGAAAATGGTACAAATTTTGTATTTGGTAAAGTAAGTTGTTAAAAATATTACTTGAAAAATATAAGAGGTATAAAAATCCAAAAAAAATAAATAATAATATGAAAACAGATAAATAAGGAATTAATATGATAAAAAAAATTTTAGTTGGTTTGTTTGCAGGAATTGTTAGCGGATTATTTGCTGCTGGTGGTGGAATGATAGTAGTACCAGCTCTAATTCATTTGTTTGATTTAGAAGATAGAAAGGCGAGAGCAACGTCAGTATTTGCAATATTACCAATGGTAATTACAAGTGGAATATTTTATTACAATAATAATTATATAGACTGGAAACTTGGACTAACTTGCGCAATTGGAGGAATTATAGGAGGATATATAGGAGCAAAACTTTTAAAAAAATTACCAATTAAAGTGTTAAAAATAGCATTTACATGTTTTCTAATATATGTGTCCATAAAAATGATGGTATAAATTGTAATTTGTCGAACTCTTTAAAAAAATTGAAAACGTCCGCCCAATCTCGTCGGGGATTATATATTT
>USOV01000002.1 GCA_900556455.1 uncultured Clostridium sp.
GTCCATCAAAATATGCCATCTGTCCATTTAATTCTCTTACATATTGTTTCATAACTTTAAGTAAATAACTGTAATGGAAATCATAGTTTCTATCTGTATTTTCCTTTGCCTTTTTTACTAGCATCTTATACCATGAACCTATTGTAGGCATCATTTTCTTTTGTTTGTATAAGTCATTCTTTAAAACATTTGCTGATTCTTGGTACAAACTGTTAGGATTAGAATTTATTCCACATCTTACATATTCATCTGCAACTGTTTCAGCAATTATTTGTTTTGTAAGCTCATTTACCTCTTTGCTTTTTGTACTACCTCTTGCCATTGTAAGAATTGCCTGTGTAACGTCTTCTATTTTATTTTCTACATTTAAAACTGGTCTTTCTTTACCTGTTATTTCATCTTTTACATTTTCAATTTCAATATCAAACAAGTTTATAATTGTTTTTGATGTAGGACTTATTACAACATTAATTCCACCTAAAGCATCTGCAACTGCTCTATATTCGCCTTCAGCATCTAATGCTAAACTTTCTATTCCCATAAGAACGCAAGATCTAGAAATCAATGTTTTCATTGTAACAGATTTACCTGCACCAGATTTAGCGAATACTACCATGTTGTAGTTTGCTAAGCTTTTATGGAAATTATCAAACAAAATTGGTACTCCTGTTTGTTTATTTATTCCTAGTGGTACTCCTGTTAAATGTCCAATTTCTGATGTAGTAAATGGGAATACTGTAGCCATAGAATTACGGTCAAATGTATGTGTTCTTTTCAATTGGTCCTTCATTAATGGGACATTACTTTTGAATGCTTCTTCTTGCATTGCCCATGCTGATTTTATTCCAACTAATGTTTTAGACATTTCTGTTGCAAGTAGTTTTGTATATGCGTCTAATGATTGTAAATTGTATGCAAATAATGTTGCTACAATAGAAGCCTCATAAAGTTTATTAAATCCTGCTGCTATTTGATCTCTTAGTTGCTCAGCTTCTAATCTTTTTTGAGCTAGTATGCTTTCTCTATTTATATTTCCTCTATCTGCTGCTACAATTCTTTCTGTCTCCAATTGGTTAATTACCCTGTTTAAATCTGTTTGTGATTTTGCTTCTGCCACTGGAGTTATGTATATAGAAGCATTAATGTCTCCAAACAAATACATGTCCCTAAATAGTTCTGGGAATGTACACATTCTAGGAAGGGTTGATACAAAGAAGCTTCTAGCATATCTTGTGGTATTTGAAATTATTTCTAGGTGGTCTATATTTGATGCATCTATTCCAGATGGTGCTATTAATTCTTTTAGAGTTTTTTCTCTTAAGATTTCATATTGTGGTTCATTATCCTGTACTTCATAATTATTTTGTATTATTTCTAGGTTTTTTTGTTGTTTTTTCTTTCTCTTCATTATCGTTTCCTCCTTCTTCTTTTGTTTTATTTATTTTATCAATTGCACTATCTGCAATTTCTTTTCCTAATATTGTTTCGTTATCGTTTAGCATTTGTTTTGCCATTTCTTTTACTAAGTCTGAAAAACTTTTTTCTTTCTTTTCTAATTTTTTCTCTTTTTCGCTTTTTGCTTCTTCAACTTTATTTATGGCAAGTTTTAATGCTTCTTGTTCTATTTTTTCATCTAATGCTGCCATTTTCTTATCTATTATATCTTGTCCTGTAGTATACAAGTCATTGTATCCTGCTCTTAGGGCTTTATCTATACCATATACCTCAGACTCATCTCTGTTATATGCTACATATAATAAATCCGCAAGTTCATATGAATTTAGAATTCTACATTTCATACTGCATGCAAATAATGTTCTAATTATTGATTGTGCTCTTGTATACAGTTCTGAAAATATCATATTTCTTTGTTCTTCTGGATCTAGCATATCACCATCTATTTCAGATGAGTAATAAGGTACTATTATGTAATAATGTTTTCTTAATACGTTTTTATTTTGGCTTGTTTTTTCTATATTTTCTACTACGTCAACACCATAATCATATAAATTTTGGAGTCTGGCTATTTCTCTTTTTGAATCTTCTATTTGTTTTTGTGTTGCAATTCCTTCTTGAATCATTGCAGTATGTTTTCTTTGTTTAGTTTCTAATGTTTTAGCTAGTTCTTCTATTTTTGCCCTGTAATTCATTATGCTTTCTTCAATGTTAACTGTTCTTGTTTGAGTATATATTTGAATGGTATGTCTTAGTGAATTTAAGAATTGCACAAATCCTGCTTCTACTGCAGTTTTTTCCATGTTTGACATCAAATCATAGTTTACTCCTTCACATTCTATTACCATTAAATATCTTGTTTCATTATCCTGCACTATCATATTATCCTCAATTTTATCAAATTGCATAAAATCAAATACTGGTATTTCTGTAAACACTACATTTTTTTGTTTCTTTTGATTTTTTCCTTTTTTCTCACCATTTTCATTTTCTTCATCTGTATTTTTATTTTTATATACAGTATAAATATATGCTATTGAAAGTCCAACAACTGCTAGAATTAGAAACGCTAAAATTATATTTAAAATATCCATAAAACTCATTTTTTATCTTCCTCCTTTGTATATACAAATATTCTTTTCCCTTTTTGTCTAAATTTTAATGCTCTTAAAATTACATCATCCATTCTGTCTCCTCCAGTTTTTCTGGTTATTTCAAAATTGCTTGTTTCTGGAACTTTCAGTGTTGTAATTCCATATCCAATTGCCGCAAATATTAATGTAATTATTAATCCAATTTTTCCTAACCCAATAATTACTTTAAGGAAATAATATATTGCAAGGCCTATTGCTGCTCCAGCACAACTGGCAACCAATGATTTTGTTGTAAAAATCATTAAAATTCTTCCGTTCTCCTTTTACATTTCTTGGTATTTCATGTGTAGCCATTTTTCTCCTCCTTTGAATCTATCTATACTCTTATATTATACCAAAACAGCAGTTTAATTGTAAAGTTTTATCGAAAAAAAAGGTCTTTTTTATTAAAATGTAATATTCCTGTAATATTTTTTAATCTTTGTCAAATTTTATAGGGCAACAAAAAAGAACGTTCTTCAAAAAACGTTCTTTTTTGTCCTTTATTATCTATGCGATTGAGAATAGTAATGAAGCAATTGATGCTGCAGATACTACTACTATTACACCTACTATTAATGGTATAAAAGATTTTTTGTATTCTGCTCTTTCTTCTGTACTTCCTATCATGTATTTGATACCTAATATAGTTAAAATAAGTACAGCTCCTATTGCTGCAACGTTTCTAATTAGTTTTATAACTTTACCTGCTGTTGCATTTATTTTGCTTGTATCTACGCTTGCAGAGTCTGCTGCACTATCAACGCCAGATATAATTCCTTCATAACCGCTTGCTAAACAAACTTGGCTTAATGTTGCTACTAGCATTACAGCGATTAATAGTGTAGAAATTATTTTAATTGTTTTGTTCATATGTTTCTCCTCCTATCTTTTTTTATTTTTATATTTAAACTTTCTAAATTTAATTAGAAAAAGTTAAAAACATGTTAAAATTTTCCACCACTGCCACCATGTTCTGCACCAGAGCTTGATTCGTGTGTTGTTGATCCACCACCGCTGCTACCACCGGATTATATTTTGACCTAGGTTAACTGCTATACTCCAAATTGTAAATGCTCCAAATATTACAGCACATCCTATTACATATGGTACTAGCGTTTCTTTTACTTTTGCTTTATCTTCTGCACTTGCTACCATAAATTGTATTCCTATAATTGTTCCTACTAATAGCATTACTACAATACCTATTGCCATTAACAATTTGAATATAAAACTTGAAGTTGCTCGTAATTGCCCCTCATTTATTGTACTTGATACTGAATCTCCGTTTACCTAAAAAATCATCGGCAGCTGAGAAGGCACCACCTACAGCTAATGAACAACTCGAAAATATTATACTAATTATAAATACTACTACTATAATTATATTTATTTTTTTTGTCATTTTTATATTTTTCATTTTATCACCTCTATTTAACTAAAAATAGATTGTATTATTGTTAGTATTCCTGCAAGTCCCCCTACAAGTATACATCCCACTACAACTGGCATCATTGTTTGTTTGTACTCTGCTCTTTGTTCTACACTACCTACCATGTATCTTACACCAATTATTGAAATAGTTACTACAGCTGCAATTGCTGCAATATTTCTTAAAATTTTTAGGACTTGTCCACCTTTATTAAATATATATGTTGCATCATTATACCCAAGTGTGACTTTATAACTATCTGGATTTATACCTCCTGATGCTTTACCGCCACCTCCATCATTGTACATTACCTGTTTAGCAAATGCTGTGGTTTCAAAAGATACTAGTACAAACATAAATATCATTATTAATAATATTATCTTTTTTAAATTTATCTTCATATTTGTACCTCCTTTTCCCCCCATTCTTTTTTTGATTATAACATATTTTTTCCAAATTTTCAACTTTTTTATATTTCAAGTTTGATTTTAGCATATTTTGTAGTTTTTTGTAAATAGTTTTTTTAAATTTATACTTTATTCACGTAATACTTTGTTATTAGTTCGTCTAATTCTATGCTTAATTGATATATTATTTCATATTTTTCATCTTCTGCTATGCTTTTATTTAATTTTTCTCTTAATTTTATTATTTCTTCTTCTATCATTTTTCAGCACTCTCCTTTTTCTCGCGTTTTATCTTTTGAACAATTATAAAATAACATGTTTTTACATTTAGGTCAATAAAAAAACAGCCAAATAGCTGTTTTTCGTACAAGATTTTTCTTTATTTTATTTTACTTTTTTTTATTTATTTTTATTTATTGATATTTTAGGTGATTTTACGACAAATTTACTCTCTGTATCGCTCGATATTTGCGAATTTTGTATAACTTCCCATCCATAATAATTCAACTGTTCCTGTTGAACCTGCTCTGTGTTTTGCTAAAATTATTTCTGCTATATTTTTCTTTTCTGTATCTGGATTATAGTAATCATCTCTATATAAAAACATTACAATATCGGCATCTTGTTCTATTGCTCCAGATTCACGTAAGTCTGAAAGCATTGGTCTATGATCTGCACGTTGTTCTGCTGCTCTTGATAGCTGTGATAAAGCTATTACTGGTATATCTAACTCTTTTGCAAGTATTTTTAAAGACCTACTTATTTCAGATATTTCTTGTTCACGGCTAGCATTTCTCTTCCCACTACCTTGTATTAATTGTAAATAATCTATTACAACAAGTCCTATATTTTTCTCTAATTTTAGTTTTCTACATTTTGCTCTTATTTCTGCAACGCTTATTCCCGCAGTGTCATCAATATATATTGGTGCTTCAGACAGAGGTCCCAAAGCTGTTGCAAGTTTTGCCCAGTCATCTTCTTCTATTTTTCCTGTTCTTATTTTATTACTATCTACCATTGCCTCACTGCAAAGCATTCTGTTTACTAGTTGTGATTTAGACATTTCCAAGTTAAATATTGCTACTGGTACTTTTGCATTAATTGCTGCATTAGCTGCAATATTTAGCGCAAATGCAGACTTTCCCATTGCAGGTCTTGCTGCAACTAATATTAAATCTGAATTGTGTAATCCTGCTGTTTTATAGTCTAAATCTGCGAATCCTGTTGGTACTCCTGTTATTGGTTCTTTTTGGTTATAAAGTTTTTCTATCTCTGAAAATGTTTCTATTAATATGTCTTTAATTGGTGAAAATCCTTTTTGATTTTTTCCTTGCATTATATCAAAAATCTTTTTTTCAGCTTGATCCATTACCATTTCTATGTCTTCATTTTGTGCATACCCTAAGTCTATAAGTTCATTTGATGCTTTTATTAATTGCCTTAGCAATGCTTTTTCTTCCACAATTTTTATGTATCTTTCAGCATTTGCAACTAATGGCACCTTGTCTGGTAATATTCCTAAGTATTCAAACCCACCAACTACTTCAAATTTTCCCATTGATATAAGTTCTGATTTTACTGTTATTATATCTATTGGTTCTGCTTTATTGTATAAATTTAATATTGCTTCATATATGTATTTGTTGTCTTCTCTGTAAAAATCTTCTGGTTTTAATACTTCTATTGCATCTATTACTGCGTCTTGGTCTGTTAACATACTACCTAGGACTGCTTGTTCGGCTTCTGTATCATGTGGTGGAATTTTTCCAATATCCATTTTTTCCTCCTATTCTGGCTTAATATATATTTTTAATTTTGCGTTTACTCCATCTCCAAATTTTATTTCTACTTCATATGTTCCTAGTGTTTTTATTGTTTCCTTTAATGTTATTTTCTTTTTGTCTATTTCTATTCCTATTTGTTTTTTTAAGGCTTCTGCTATTTCTTTTGCTGTTATTCCTCCAAATGTTTTTCCATTGTTTCCCGCTTTTACTTTTAATTCTAAGGTTGTTTTTTCTATTTGTTCTGCTTTTTTCTTATTTTCTTCTATTTCTAAATTCTTTTTATGTGCATTTGATGCTTGTTTTGCTTCTAGTTTTAACATATTTTCCTTATTTGCTTCTATTGCTAGTTTTTTAGGGAATAAAAAATTTCTAGCATATCCATCATTTGCATTTATTATTTGATTCTTTTTTCCTACACTTTTTATATCTTGTAATAATATTACTTTCATTTTTCTTCACATCCTTTATATTTTTGATATTTTATCACACTATTAGATTTTTTGGAATATATTTTTTGCATTTTGGTAAGTTATCTGTGCTATTTCTTCTACGGGCAGACCTTTTAGCTCAGCTATTTTCTGTGCTACATATTTTACATTTCTACTATCGTTTCTTGTTCCTCTTACGGGTTCAGGTGCTAGATAGGGTGAATCTGTTTCTATTAATATTTTATCATTTGGAACCAAACTTACTATTTCCGCTGCATTTTTTGAGTTTTTAAATGTTATTGGTCCTGCAAACGATATATAAAAACCTAATTTTAGTCCTTCTTCTATTAGATATTTATTTAATTGTGCACAGTGGAATATTCCTTTTTTGTTTACAGGGTTTTCTTTTAACAAATCTATTGTATCTTGTACTGCATCTCTTGAATGTATTACTATTGGCAGTTCAAGTTCGTTTGCTATATTTATTTGCTCTATAAATGCTTGTTTTTGTACAGTCTTATTTTCTTTATTCCAATAATAGTCTAGCCCTATTTCTCCTATTGCAACATTTTTCTTGGATTTTGCAAGTTCTTTTATTGCTAAAATATTTTCTTCATTATAGTCGTTTAAATCGTTGGGTGATATTCCGCATATTGAATATATGAAGTCATATTTATTGGCCAATTCTATTGCTTCCCTAGATGATTTTAAATTATACCCTGCACAGACAAATTTTGTTATTCCTGCTTCATATGTTTGGTTTATTATTTTTTCTCTATCTAGTTCAAATTTTTCGTCATTATAATGTGAATGCGTATCAAATAATTCCATTCTTCCTCCTATTCTTCTACAGTTATTACTACATTTGCAACTGCATATTCTTTGCAATGTGATATACTTATATCTATGTTTTTTATTTGTGGAATTTCTATTCCTATAAATTCTACTTTTGGATTTCCGTTTTGGTCATTTATTACTTGAGCATTTTTCCATGCTATTCCAAATCTATCTTTTAGTAAACTTGATATTGCTTTATATATTGCTTCTTTTGCTGCAAATCTTCCCGCGTAGTGGCAATATTTTGCCTGTTTTTTGCTTTCGCAATATTCTATTTCTGCGGGTGTATATACAGCTTCTAAAAATCTTTGTCCAGATTTTTCTATTGATTTTTGTATTCTTGATATTTCTATTATATCTGTACCACATAATACCTTCATTAAATTTATCTCCTTTTTAGTCCGTCCAATCTTGTCAGGGATTATATTTGGGCTACTTTATAAAATGGGTAAGCAAAAATGCTTACCCTATCATTTTATTTTGTATAGTATAAACCGTCGTCACTTAAATGCCATTCTCCTATAAAATCTATATATATACTATTATCTAGATTTACTGATGGTTCTAGTGCCTGGCTTCCGTTTCTTTTTAATGAGCCCCATACTCCATTTTGTTTTACGGCTACATATCCGCATGAGTTTTGTTCTGTAGCATCTTCATAAATATAATCTACTACCACGTTTCCAGCTTTATCTGTAAAACCATATTTTCCATCTTTTTTGCTTAGGAATAAAGTATTTTGTGATAATATTTCTTTATTTGATTTTTCCTCAAATTTAAAGTTATAGTACTTGTATTCACTACCAGTATACATTTTTATATAACCTTTTGTTACATTTATTTCCGATACTATTCCAGACAATTTTTCTGATAAATTATTGTCTAATATTACTGTTTCGGTTTCTGTTTTATCTGCTACTATAAAGTTTCCTTCTTCAACACAGTACATGTTACTATATTCAAACTCTTTCACTGTTTCGTTGTTTACATTTATTATTCCATATTTACCATCTTTTTTTGCTATGTAATAAATTGAGAATGTATATTTTAGGTCTTCATAGTCATACCCTATAACTTGTTCTCCTGTTGTTTTTTCCAAACCAAATTTTCCATCCTTAGAAACTATTACATTATCACCTTTTGCATATATGTATTCTTCTCCTTCTGATGTTTGTAATGTTTCTCCTTTATTATTTATTAATTGTGTGCTTCCATCTAATTTTACTGCATATGTTTCATTAGAATCTAAGTATCTTATTTCATCATATTTTGGCTCTAAAATCAATGTTCCACTTGTGCTTATTACTCCATATTTTCCTTCTGCATTTTGGACTAAATATTCAGATTTGTATCCTTCTTTCATTGTTTGAATACTAGTGTATTCAGTTTTTATAATTGTTTGTCCTTTAGCATTTACTAGTCCAACTTTTCCGTCTTTTTCTACTATTATATTTTCTGTTACTCCTTTTAGAGAATTTATAGAATCATATTCACACTCTAAAACTGTTTTTCCATTAAAGTCTATTAATCCATATTTGTCATTCTTTTTTACTCTTAATAAATTATCTTCAAACCATATATTTTGCTTTGAGTCGTAATTGTCTATTGCTTCTATTTTGTCATAGCCTTTTAATATTTCTTCATTTTTTTCATTTAAAACTTTTGTCTTGTATTCGTTTGTAGCATCTTGTACATCATATGTGCATACAAATATTGCTTTTTTATTGTTTGGAATTACTATCATCTCATCGTAAGATGCACTGATTACGCTTTCGCCGTTATTGTCTATTACTCCCCATTTTCCATTTGTGTATACTGAGTAATAACTTGCTGTGCGGAATGCATCTTCACTTGGATTATTTTTTAGTATTTTTACTACTGATGTTATTATCATTATTAGTACTACTAGTGCTATTATTACTCCTACTACTTTTTTCATATTTAGTTTCGGCTCGTTGTCATATCTTTTTCCTTTTGCCATTTTCTTTCCTCCTTAAAAATAACAATATATAGTATATCATAAATTTGGTTATTTTTTCAATGTTTTTATGTAATCTTCATACATTTTTTTTGCTGTTTCTGGACTATCGTTTCCTGTGGCATTTTTTATAGGTGCAAATTCTTTTTCTCTTGCTACTCTTAATAATGTCATATCATCAAAAAATACAAAACCATCAAATATGAATTTTTCAAATTTGTATATAGGTTCTTGTACTACGTTGTCATCTTCATTTTTAAATTTACAATTCTTTACAGCTGTATGGTATGGAAGTGGTCTACTGTCTATTATGTCTAATGCTTTTATATTAAATAGATGGTTTACAATATTCATATCTCCAAATGCAAAATCTCCATTTTCATCTTTTTGTTCTGACATTTCATCAGGAATTTCTACATATTCGATTATTCCTGGTCTTCCATCTGTTTTTGCGAATACCCCTCCGCTTTCTTTTGCTGTTTTTTTGATTACAGATTTAGAGGCTATTAGGTTATTTTGTTTTATTGTTGCTCCTATTAGTAGTGGGTCTACTACTTTTACTAAAATATTATCTATTCCTGTAATTGATACCCATTCTGCCTTTCTTTTTTTCATGTCTTCAACAATGCCTTTTTTTATCATTGATTTGTATATTTCACCATTTCCATTTGATGCAAGTTTTATTAAATTATCTTCTCCTATTAATAGTCTTCCGCCTTTACTAATTAAAGGAGTTTCTGCTTGTTTGAAAAATTTCACTTTTTCTTTTGGGTATCCAAAATAGTTCATTTTTTCAAAAAATTCTATTGTCTCATCATTATTCTCTTCACTTGTCATAACATAGTATGGTATTTGTATCCCATATTTTTTATTAGCTTCTAGGAGTTGGTCCACTATTATTTCAAATAGAAATTTTCCTTTTGGTCCTATATCTATTTTAAAGCTTCCTTTTGGTCCTGTATGTCCGAAGTCTGGTTCCTTGTCCTCCTGCCATTGTTACAACTGCAAGTTTGCCTTCTTTTAAAACTTTTTCTCCAAGTTCTATATATTCATTTTTTTGTTTTTGTTCTATGCTATCTGCAATTATTGTTTTTATTGGTTTTATATCACAATTTTTTTTGTTTCTATTTGTTTTTGTTTTGTCATATAAATCTTTCATTTCTTCAAAATTTATATCTTCAATTTGTTTTATTACTTCATTTTTTTTGTTACTGTCTAGTTTTTCCATATGTTTTACGACATGATGTTGATTGTATTTTTCTAGTATTTCTATTGCTTCTTTTTCTTCGTTTTTCATGTTCTGTCATCACCTTTTTTTCAAATTCTTACATAATATAACATTTTTTTTAATATTTGTCTAGTCCCCCGTGTGGTAAATTGTAGTTTGTCGAATTCTAAAAAGAATTTGAAAACGTCCGCCCAATCTCGTCGGGGATTATATATTTTATTTTTTCACTGCCCCATCCTAGAAACTGTTATTCGCAAGGCTCATACAGTTTCTACGGCGGTCACCCCGGAGTCGCTCAAAAATAAAATATATAAAACCCCTGCGTTGGGCTACTGTATTGCTTTGTATTAAATTTAATGTTATTTTAAATTTGCATTTATTAGAGCCATAGATACAATATTATTGTTAATAAACAATTATATTTTCTTCAGGCACATAATAAATAGAAGAAATAGATTGTTTTATATTTTCTTTTTCTTTATCAGAAATACCTGATTCTTCTTTTTTCTCTTCTCCTATTACAATTTTTTCTATTTGTATATTACTTTTCTGAGGTTCTTGCTGTTTTTGTAATACACACAATTCTAGTTTTAAAATTGTTCCATAATTTTCTTCATTTTCTGTTTCTATTTCTAAGTCAATATTTTTTACGCTGTAATTCATTGCTTCGATTTTTGTTTTTATATCTGTTTTTAGTTTTTCCTTATATACTTCTTCTATGTATTCATTTGTGTCTACCATTACTGGGCTACTTGTTTCAATAGTTTCATTATTTTCTATTTTAAAATATTTATTCAAGTCTAGTGTATTGTTATTTATTTTTGATATTATTGGAAATACTATTGTGAATACTACATATATTCCTATTACTGTTTTTATGTATTTTTTGTTTTTTCCTTCTGGTAATATCATTTCTATTATTGTGCATATTATTACAACTATTATTATTTTTTGTGCCCATGAATTTATTATTTCTATCATTTTTCCCTCAAATCCGCCGCCTCTTATTGGGGTTAAAAAAATATATAAGCCCCCTATGTACAGCTATTAAACAAATAATTAATAATCAACCGGAGCATTAACCCTGTGTTTGAAATTTTCAGCACTATTGCAATTCCTATTATCAATAATGCTGCTATACAAAACATTATTGCAAGTAAAATTTTAAATGTTCCTGCAATTTGTTCTAGCACATTTACTATTTTTTTATCTGCCAATGGTTCTGCTATTGCAGCTGAAAGATTATATAATGCCATTAGCACTGTAAGTTTAATGATTGGAACTATACATATTCCTATTACTACTATTATTCCAACTATTCCTACTGCATTTTTTATAACTGAAGTTGCCCCGAAGTACAGTATCAACAGAATCTCCAAGCACCTTTCCTACCACAGGAATAAATGTACTACTTGCAGTTTTTAAGCCTTTTATGGTTAATCCATCTACACTACTAGTTAAAGTTCCCTCGAGTGAAAGGGCACTAACAAACATTGTAAACACAAATCCTAATACCCACACTATGCTAGATTTTAGCATCTTCGATAATTTTCCTATCTGAATTTTATCTGAAAGGTTTGATACTATTCCAAGTACTGTTGATATTAAAAGAATGGGTAGAACATACAAAGAAATTCCATTTCCAATAAAAACAATAGCTCCTAAAATTACTGGTTGCAAAGCACTTGCTGTAATTGCTGTTCCTGTTGTCATGACCAATGCTAAAAGTAATGGAATTAATATATTTATGTATGCAACTAGATTTGTAATTGTTGTTTTTACCATGTCTATTACATTTGTAAAACTTGTCATTACTAATGTTACAATAAGTATGTATTCCACATAATACGCCACTTGTGAGATACTATTGTTTCCTATATTTTCTCCTATATTTTTTAAGACTGCATGTATTACTATAATTGCTAGTATTCCTCCAATGATTGTTATTGATGATACTATTTCATTTCCAAATAAGCTTAAAATACCCGAATACAGGGTTTTTGTATTTATTTTCCCAGACACCGCAGATTTTAAAAGTTCTTCTATATCTACATCTTCAAAAATATCTTTTGTATATTTTTCTCCCTCTTCTATAAATGAAGATAAGTTTAACGCATCTAATTGTGATTCTATTAGCTGATTAGTAGCTTGTACTGTCCCTGGGAATAACATAATTATTAGAAACAATATTATTGTTTTTTTGTAAACACACATTTTACCTCCATCTTTTAAGGTAATATTTTTACTATTAATTCTAATAAGGCAACTATTATTGGAATTGATATGCTAATAATTATTATTTTGCCTCCTAAATCTATTTTTGTAGCAATTGCACTTTCTCCTGCATCATTACAAATGCTTACTGCGAATTCTGTAAGTATTGCTATTCCTGTTATTTTTAACAAAATTCCTAGATATTCTGAATTTATTCCAGTTTTATTACTTAGGGTGGTTAATATGTTTATTATTCCTGCAAGTTTGTCCATACTTAGTGCAATTATTAGTACTCCTGCTATTATTGATACATATATTGTAAATTCTGGTCTATATTGTTTAAGTATTATAATTATTATTAATGAAATTAAGCCTATTCCTATTATTTTAATTATATCCATCTCGTCCCTCAATTTCTAAATTTTTTATTCCAAAGCATAATATATTTACGGTGTTTCAAAAATAAATATATTATGCTTTAGGCAAAAGATTTATAAATTAAATAATGTTCTTACAGTTTCAAATAGAGTGCTTATCTCCTTTATTACCATAGTTAACACAATTACTAATCCTGCAAGGGTTGTCATCATAGCTTGGTCTTCTCTTCCTGCCCTTACCAGTACTTGATGTAAAACAGCAACTAAAATTCCTATTGCTGCAATTTTAAATAATAATTCTATATTCATATATTGCCTCCACTATATTAATATAATTACAATTGCTAAACCTATTACCATTCCTAATGTTCTATACATTTTTTCACTTTTTGATTTCTCTTTTTCTGCCTTTACTATTTGCTCATCTAAAAATTTACTAGTTAATTCTATTTGGTTTATTTGACCATCTATATCTGTTTGCCCTAAAAGTTTACTTAGGTTTTTTAGTATGCTTCTATCTTCTTCATTTATGCTTAAAATATTTGTATCTACTGCCATGTTCCAGGCGTCTCCCGCAGCTAATACTTCCATATTACTACTTGCAAGTTTAAATATTTTACCTGTATTTGAATTTATTTGTTTTGATATTTCCTCAAAAATTTCTGGTATTGGCTCATATGTAAATTTTATTTTTGTTTTAAACATGTTTAATGCATTTTTAAATTCCTTTAATTCGCTTACTCTGTCTTCATATTTTTTTGATACTAGTATACCTATTGCTGAACTTGATAAAAATATACAAGTGTATATTACTATTTTTAATCCTAACAAAATTGTCACCTTTCCTTTTTTATTTTATAAATTACACTATTCTCTATCAAAGGCATAAATTTTTTCAATTTTTCCCCTTTTTCCTTTGGATTTTAAAAATATTATTCTTTCAAATATATTTGTATCCAATAACTTTTTTAAATTTTCATTTAAATATAGTTCTTTTAGAGTTGCCCCGTGTGCTGTAAATATTCCTTTTATTCCGTGAACACATTGCTTCTCTAATAGCGATTATATCGTCATTGTTGCCAATTTCATCTGCAACAATTATTTGCGGAGCCATGCTTCTAATTAGCATCCTCATTCCTATTGCCTTTGGTATATTGGATAATACATCTGTTCTACATCCAATATCATTTTGTGCTTCTCCTTTGTACATTGCCGAGATTTCCCCTCTTTCGTCAACAAGACCTACTGTTAATCCATTTAAAAATTCATTTCCGTTACTTATATTTCTTACAATATCTCGAAGTAGTGTAGTTTTTCCTGCACCGTGGAAGCGAGACAATTAAAGTATTATAGATGTTGCAATTTTCCATATTTATAATATAATGCAACATATTATTACTGCACCCTATTATTTGCTTTGCAATTCTAAAATTTAAACTTGATATGTATTTAATATTAATAACCTTATTGTTCTCTATAACACAATTTCCAGTTATTCCAATTCTATGCCCACCTTTAATTGTTATATATCCTTCACATATTTCTTTTTGATATGAATAAATAGAATTTTCACAAATATTTTGCAAAGTTTCTAATATATCTTTTTGAGTTACTGCATATTTTATAATTTTTTCATTAGCATTAAGCCTTAAAATAATATATTGATTATTCCTAATTCTTATTTCTTCTAGTAGTTTTATTTCTTCTTCTGTTATATTTTCTTTTAAAATCTTGGAAATACTTTTCGAAAAAAAATTTAAAATATCATAAAGCATATATACTTCTCCTTAAACTAAGCATGTCCTTATTTTAATATATGCTCTCTGATATTTTTTAGAACTAAATTTTTACACTAATATAATCTTCATCTTTTAAATTGAAGTTTTCTCTAAAATTTATGTCTGATACAATTTCTATAACATTTGATTTATGTGCTGTCTTTTCTGACCTTACTATATATGCTTTTTGCTTTAAAACTTTACATTCTTGTACATACACATCTTGTGTTCCACCATATTCATCTTTTCCTATTATCCAGTAATTTTCTAATTCATATGGTGTTTCTAATTCTATATTTAATGTTCCATGAAATAACTTAATTCCTGTTTTACTATAGAATATATTTTCTATCTTTTTTATCCAAAAATTTGCATTTCCTAATCCTTTTTTTACTTTGCCTTCTAGAATCATTTTCTTTTCCTCCATCAATAACTATTTTAGTACTATTTTGGGAATTTGTCCATATCATTGTAAATTGTAGCTTATCTTCTCTTGTTTTTTGTCGTTTTTTATTGCAATTATTCGAAATTTGGTTTACAATATATTAAATGTGTATTATGGAGGTACATTTATGGAACTTAACCCAATTATTATAGGTATTGCAGGTGGTACTGGTTCTGGTAAGAGCACACTTGCAGAAAATATTGAAAAAGAATTTAAACATAACATTACAATGCTTTCTCATGATTATTATTACAAAAGCAATGATAATTTACCTTTTGAAGAAAGGAAAAAATTAAACTATGATCATCCAGATGCATTTGAGACTAATTTGCTTATAGACCATTTAACTAAATTAAAAAATGGTGAAACAATTAGAAGACCTAGTTATTCTTTTGTTGAGCACCTAAGAGAAAAAGAGACATATGAAGTTGTTCCTAAAAAAGTAATTATTGTAGAAGGAATTTTACTTTTCGAAAATAAAACTTTAAGAGATATGATGGATATCAAAATATTCGTAGATGCAGATGCAGATATTCGTTTTATTAGAAGACTTTTAAGAGATGTTCAAGAAAGAGGTCGTACTTTAGATTCTGTTGTTGAACAATATTGTACAACTGTAAAGCCAATGCATGAACAATTTGTAGAACCAAGCAAAAAATATGCTGATATAATTGTTCCTGAAGGTGGATATAACCAAGTAGCTTTAAATATGATTGTAGAAAAGATTAGAAGTATAATATAAAAAAATAATCCCAGATAACTGGGATTATTTTTTTATTCTAGTTCAAATGCACCTGTATATAGTTCATAATATCTTCCTTTTTGTGCTATTAATTCGTCATGTTCTCCTCTTTCTATTATTCTTCCATTTTCTAGCACCATTATTGCTTTTGCATTTTGTATTGTAGATAATCTATGTGCTATTACAAATACTGTTCTTCCTTCCATTAGTTTATCCATACCATCTTGAACTAATTTTTCTGTACGAGTATCTATACTAGATGTTGCTTCATCTAATATCATTACTGGTGGGTCAGATATTGCTGCTCTTGCTATTGATAATAATTGTCTTTGCCCTTGAGATAAATTTGCTCCATTGGCTACCACTTCTGTATCATATCCATTTGGTAGCCTCATTATAAAGTCATGTGCATTTGCAAGTTTTGCTGCATTTATTACTTCTTCATCTGTTGCATCTAATTTTCCGTATTTAATATTTTCTTTTATTGTTCCTGTAAAAAGATTAGTATCTTGAAGCACCATTCCAAGTGAACGTCTTAAATCATCCTTTTTGATTTTATTAATATTTATTCCATCATATTTTATTTTTCCATCTTCTATGTCATAAAATCTATTAATTAAGTTTGTAATTGTTGTTTTTCCAGCCCCTGTTGCTCCTACAAATGCTATTTTTTGCCCTGGTTTTGCATATAAAGAAACATCGTGTAAAACCATTTTGTCTGGCTCATATCCAAAGTCAACATCGAAGAATTCCACATGGCCTTTTAGTTCTTCATATGTTAATGTTCCATCTTTATGTGGATACTTCCAAGCCCATGTTCCTGTATGCTCTGGTACTTCTGTTAATACTCCATCTATATATTTTGCATTAACTAATGTTACATATCCATTATCTTGCTCTGGTTCTTCATCTATTAGTTTAAATATTCTTTCTGCACCAGCCAGTGCCATTATTATTGAATTTAATTGTTGAGCTACTTGTGATATTGGCATTGAAAAACTTCTACTTAGCTGTAGAAATGAAGCAATTATTCCTACTGTTACTCCTCCAAATCCTTTTAAAGCTAATGCTCCACCTATCATAGCAACTAGAACATATTGCAAATGTCCTAAGTTTCCCATAATAGGCATTAAAATATTTGCAAATATATTAGCCTTTGTTGATGCCTCACATAATTCATTATTTATTTTATCAAATTCTTCTTTTGCTTCATCCTCATGGCAAAAAACTTTTACTACTTTTTGACCATTTATCATTTCCTCTATATAACCATTTTCTTTGGCAATTGATGCTTGTTGTTTTATAAAAAATCCTGATGCATTTCCTCCAACCTTTGATACTACAAATAACATTAATATTACAACTGCTATAACTAAAATAGTCATATAAATATTTAAGTATACCATTGCGCAAAATACTGCTACAATTGTAATTACTGAAGATATTACATTTGGAAGACTTTGGGTTATCATTTGTTCTAATGTATCAGTATCATTTGTATAATAGCTCATAATTTCGCCATGTGTATGTGTATCAAAATATTTTATTGGTAACTGTTGCATTTTAGAGAACATTTCATTTCTTATTTTTTTTAACACACCTTGAGATATATTAATCATTTTTCTATTATATATAAAACTTGCAAAAGTTCCTATTAAATATATTATGCCCATTATGCATATTACATTTAAAAGTCCTGTAAATACTGGGTTTTCTGTTCCAAGTAATGGTGTAATATAGTTATCTATTAAAATTTTTACGAATAGTGAACCTGCAACTCCTGCAATTGAGCTTATTATAATGCATATTACTACCAATATTAGTGTTTTCTTGTAATCTGCAGTTATATATTTTAATAATCTTTTTAATGTATCTTTATTTATTTTTGGTTTCTCCATTACTCTTCATCTCCTTTTCTTTGAGATGTGTATACTTCTTTATATATATCATTTGTCTTCATTAATTCTTCATGTGTTCCTATTCCATTTATTGTTCCACCATCTAAAACAATTATTTTATCTGCCTCTTTTACAGAGTCAATTCTTTGTGCAATAATTATTTTAGTTGTGTTTGGAATTTCTTCTTTAAAAGCCTTTCTAATTAACTTATCAGTTTTTGTATCTACTGCACTTGTTGAATCATCTAAAATTAATATTTTTGGTTTTTTTAGTAATGCTCTTGCAATACATAAACGTTGCTTTTGTCCACCAGATACATTAGTTCCACCTTGTTCTATATATGTGTCATACTTTTTAGGGAATTCATTTATAAAACCATCTGCTTGAGCAAGTTTACATACTCTTACCATTTCTTCATCAGTTGCCTCTTTATTTCCCCAACGCAAGTTTTCTTTTATAGTTCCAGAAAATAGAACATTTTTCTGAAGTACTATTGCTACTTCATTTCTTAATGTTTCTATATCGTAGTCTCTTACATCTATTCCACCAACTTTAACTGTTCCTGTTGTTGTATCATATAATCTTGGTATAAGCTGAATAAGTGTAGTTTTAGAGCTTCCTGTTCCTCCAATAATTCCTATTGTTTCTCCTTCATTAATTTTAAGATTAATATTCTTTAAACAAGTCTTATCTTTATTTCCTACATAGCTAAAATTAACATTGTTAAATTCTATACTACCATTTTTTACTTCTTTTATTGGATTTCCATTGTTTTTAAGTGCTGGTTCTTCATTTAATATTTCTACAATTCTTTCTGCTGATGCCATAGATATTGTAAGCATTACTAGTACAACAGAAATCATCATTAAACTAGTAAGAATTTGCATAGCATATGTAATTAAACTCATTAATTCTCCAGTAGTTAGCGTTCCAGGACCTACTATTAATTTTGCACCAAACCACGATACTAATAAAAGTCCTGCATAAGATACTAATTGCATTAGTGGAGAATTATATGCAATTATTTTTTCTGCTTTAGAAAAATTTTTATATATGCTTTGAGAAACCTCTCCAAATTTTTCTTTTTCTTCTTCCTCTAAAACATAAGATTTTACTACTCTAATTCCTCTAACATTTTCTTGAACTACATTATTTAATTTATCATATGTTTTAAATAATTTTTCAAATATTGGATATGCATGTGTAGCTATAAAATAAAGTCCAATAGCAAGGACTGGTGCTAGTGCTAAAAATATTAAAGATAATTTTACATTTATTGTAAATGACATTATAAATGCAAAAATTAATGTTAATGGTGCTCTGAATGTAATTCTGGTAAGCATTTGGTAGCTTTGTTGAACATGTGTTACATCTGTTGTCATTCTTGTGATAATACTTGCTGTCGAAAATTTATCTATATTTTCAAATGAATAGTCTTGTACTTTATAATACATGTCATGCCTCAAATTTTTAGCAAATCCTGTTGATGCTGTCGCTGCAAATTTTCCTGCAAGTGCTCCAAATATTAACGAAAATGTAACTAATACAAGTAATAATAGTCCTAATTTATATATTAAAGGCAAGTTATTTCCGTAAATTCCATAGTCCACCAATTTTGCCATTACAAAAGGAATTAGAATTTCCATTATTACTTCTAATGCAACAAGTATTGGTGTAAGAATCGTTTGTTTTTTATATTCTCTAATTGATTTTGCAAGTGTTTTAATCATACGTCAAATCTCCTTTCATTTTTTAGACATTAGTATATTTTACAACAAATTTTAAATACATTCAAGTTTTTTTACCAACATAAAAGCACCTTATAAGCAGGTGCTTTTATAAATAATTATTAACCTAATGCAACATCTAATACCATCATTATAATAAATCCAGCAATTAATCCGAAAGTAGATAGATTTTTATTTTCTCTTACAGATTCTGGTAGTAATTCTCTTGCTGCTACTACAATCATTGCCCCTGCTGCAAATGCTAGTAAAAGTGGTAGCACGCTTCTTATATACATTACTAATATGGCCCCTATAACAGCTGCCACAGGTTCAACTAATGCTGATGATTGACCTATCATAAAGCTTTTAAATCTTGAATATCCTTCGCTTCTTAATGGGAGAGCAACTGCCGCACCTTCTGGAAAGTTCTGGATTCCAATGCCTATTGCCAGCATAACTGCTCCAATTACTGTCATTCCTGGTACTCCACTTGCTATTCCTCCAAATGCTACTCCTATAGCCATGCCTTCTGGTATATTGTGAATTGTTATTGCTGATATTAAAAGTATACTTCTTTTAAGTGAATCTGCACTTCTAAGTTTTTTCTTGTTTTTTAATACTCTATCTAAGAATTTATCAGATAATAGAACAAATAATCCTCCAACAATAAATCCTATTGTTGGTAATAGCCATTCTATGTATCCAAGTTCACAAGACAAATCCAATGCAGGAGAAAGCAATGACCAAAATGAAGCTGCAATCATTACACCTGCACTAAAGCCTAAAACAGTATCTAATGCTTTTCTATTCATTTCTTTAAAAAAGCAAACCACAAGTGCTCCTAATGCTGTTATTCCCCATGTAAATGTTGTTGCAATTAATGTTTGAATTACTGGATTTAAATTTTCGAACCAAGTCAAATTATTCACCTCGTATTACATAATATGACTATATTTTCATTTTGTTACACGAGGTTGTCTGCAATTAATATGTTCCAAAAGTTTCTAGTATCCCTTTAGCTGCCTTTTTACCTGCAGCTATTGCTCTACATACTGTTGATTTATTTTCTGTTAAATCTCCTCCTGCATATACCTTGTCTATGTTAGTTTTTCCATTTTCATCAATCACTACTAAGCCTTTTTCTAAGGCTATTCCTTCGTTTTCTAGTAATTGTTTTTCTGGTGATAAGCCTATTGCGAAAATAAATGTGTTTACTTTCATATTGTAATTTGTACCACTTAAATCCACTGCTTTTCCATCAATTACTTCTGTTTTTATACATTCAATTTCTGTTATATGCCCATTTTTTCCTTTTGCGCTAATAACCTTTGTACATGGTATTATTTCTACTTTATCCTCTATAGCATCTTGTATTTCTATTTTTCTTGCTGGCATATTTTCTATACCTCTTCTATATAGAATTGATACTTTGCTTGCGCCCATTCTTACAGCACTTCTTGCACAGTCCATTGCAACGTTTCCGCCACCTATTACAACTGTTTTACCTAAATCATCTATATCTCTCCCTTGATTATATTCTTTTAAAAAATAATCAGATTCATAAATACCTTCTAATTTTTCATTACATAATGAATAAGTTGTAGGACTTCCTGCACCAATTCCCAAAAATATTGCTTCATATCCTTGTTTTTTTAATTCTTCTATGTTTATATCTTTTCCAAATTCACAATTTAATTTTACTTCTATTCCTAAATTTAATATTGTATTAATTGTGTCATTTAAGTCATTTTTATTTAATCTATATGGTGGTATACCATATCTTAAAATACCACCTAATTCATTTTCTTTTTCAAATATTGTTACATTTGTTCCTTCTTTTGCAAGTTCAAATGCACATGATAAAGATGCAGGGCCAGAACCAATTACTGCCACAGAATGCTTATTCTTATCTTTGGGCTTAATATGATATTTTATTGAATTGTTTTCTGCATATTTGTTAACCCAATGCTCCAATTTTCCGATTTCTACTGGATTACTTCTAATTCCTCTTGTGCAGCTTCCTTCACATTGGTCTTCTTGTGGGCAAATAGCGCTACATATTGAACTAAAAATATTATTATCCATTAAAATTTTATATGCTTCTTCCATATTCTCTTCTTTTAATTTTTCAATAAAAGAAGGTATACTGGTTTGCATAGGGCACGCCTTCTGGCATGGCTTATTCTTACAATTTAAACAATATTTTGCTTTTTCTTGAATTATTTCAACTGGCTCCATTCTTTTCTCCTATCTTAACGTATATAAAGTATTTATATAAATATCCCTTTTTCTATATTTTGTGAATTGTTATATTTTTCAAATGAACGTATTCCTTTGTATTTTTCTATTTCTACTGCACTTTTTTGTGCTAAAGATTTTGGCATATCCAATATTCTTTGATTTTTTGAACCTTTAAAATATAAGTTTAAACTTTTTTCTTCTAATACAAATTTTCCATCTACTAATACATCTATATTTTCTAATAGTTCTCTTAATTTTGAATTTTTCTCCGATGTTTTTAGTAATTCTTCAAAGGTGAATCCTGTATAACACCATACATTTAATCCATTTTCTTTACAAAATTTTGCAATTTGTGCTGATGCTTCTGGTTGAAACATTGGATCTCCTCCAGATAAAGTTATTCCATCTTGGTTTTTTACACTGAGGATTTGTTTTTCTAAATCCTCAATGTCTACTAAAAATCCGCCTTCAAAGCTATGTGTTTCTGGATTATGGCACCCATTACAATTATGTGAGCAGCCTTGTGTCCATATTACTGTTCTTATTCCTTCGCCATCAACTATACTATCTGTTTGTATTTCAGCAGCTAATCTAATTTTCATTATATTTTATGTTTAACCCTATCCCTTTCTTCACATTTTTTACCATTATTAAATCTATCTAATGTTCCAACTAAATAACCTGTTATTCTTCTTATTCTTTCAAATTTAACATCATCTTCATGTCTTCCACATCCTGGGCATACATCTCCAATTACTCCTGTAAATCCACATACAGGGTCTCTATCTACTGGGTGGTTTACTGCTCCATAACCAATTCCTGCTTCTTTCATTATTCTAATTACTTTTTCAAATGCTTCTACATTTTCTGTGGTGTCTCCATCTAATTCTATGTATGAAATATGTCCTGCATTTGTAAGTGCATGATATGGTGCTTCTGTTTTTATTTTATGTTCTACTGTTGTTTTATAATATACAGGCACATGGAATGAATTTGTATAATATTCTCTATCTGTAATACCTTTTATTTTTCCATATATTGCTTTATCCATGGCTGTAAATCTTCCAGATAATCCTTCTGCTGGTGTTGCAAGTAATGTGAAGTTAAGATTATATTTTTCAGAGTACTCGTCCATTTTCTTTCTCATAAAGCCTATTATTTCTAGTCCTAATTTTTGTGCTTCTTCACTTTCTCCATGATGCTTACCTGTTAATGCTTTTAAACATTCTGCAAGGCCTATAAATCCTACAGACAGTGTTCCGTGTTTATAAATTTTACGTAATTTATCTCCTGGTTTTAGTTTTTCACTGTCTAGCCAAACTCCTTGTCCTAGAAGGAATGGGAAATTGTATATTCTTTTATTACATTGTATTTCAAATCTTTCTAATAATTGGTCTTTTACTAGTTCTAGCTTTTCTTCTAATTCTTTGTAAAATCCTTCTATATCAGCTTTTTCGCCATTTACAATACCATGTTTAATTCCAAGTCTTGGTAAGTTAATTGATGTAAATGATAGATTTCCTCTTCCTGCTGTCACTGCTTTATTTGGGTCTACATGATTTCCAAGCACCCTTGTTCTACATCCCATATATGCAACCTCTGTATTATAATCTTCTGGATTATAATATTCTAAGTTAAATGGTGCATCTATAAAAGAAAAATTAGGGAATAATCTTTTTGCAGAAACTTTGCAAGCAAGTTTAAATAAATCATAGTTTTTATCTTCTGGATTATAGTTTACTCCTTCTTTTATTTTAAATATTGAAATTGGGAATATTGGTGTTTCTCCTTTTCCTAAACCTTCTTCAGTTGCAAGTAAAAAATTCTTTATAACCATTCTTCCTTCAGGGCTTGTATCTGTTCCAAAGTTTACAGATGAAAATGGAACTTGTGCTCCTGCTCTTGAATGCATTGTGTTCAAATTATGTATAAAAGCCTCCATCGCTTGGTATGTAATTCTATTTGTTTTTTCTAAAGCTTTTTCATAAGATAATCTAAACATTCTTTTTAAATTTTCAGCATCTCTACAATATGCATCAAAAATAGAAATATCAAATTCTATACTTGTTAATTTATCTATTTCTCTTGTTATTCCATTAATTGCAATAAATTTTATATAATCTGTTAACTCTAAAAAGTCGTATACAGTTTGTTTGAATTGTTTTTTAAAAGTTTTTAATACTCCTGGTGCCATATAATAGTCAAATGCTGGTATACTTTGTCCACCATGTTGGTCATTTTGATTAGATTGAATTGCAATTGCTGCAAGTGCTGAATATGACATTATATCATTTGGTTCTCTTAAAAATCCATGTCCAGTTGAAAATCCATCTGTATATAATTTATTTAAATCTATTTGGCAACAAGTTGTTGTTCCCATTGGTAAAAAGTCCATATCATGAATATGGATATCTCCACTCTCATGAGCTTCTGCAAATTTTCTTTTCATTAGATATGATTTTGCAAATTCTTTTGAAACTGTACTACCATATTGTAGCATTGTTCCCATTGCTGTATCTCCATCTATATTTGCATTTTCTCTTTTTGCATCTTCTTCATGTGCTGATTTTAGTCCTAAGTTTTCTAATGCTTTTAAAAATTTATGCTGTTTTTTCTCGTCAAAAAATACTTGTCTTGATTGTGTTCTTCTTTCTCTATATGCTTTAAATGATTCATAAACATCTTCATATCCATTTAACTTTAATTGTTCTTCAATTAAGTCTTGAATTTCTTCAATTTTAATTTTTTCTTTTTCTGATTTTTCAATTTTTTCTATAACTTTATTATAAATTTTGTATATGTCTTTATCAATATACTTGTGTGTTTCTTCATCTTCAGTATAAACACTGTCAAATCCTTTTTTTATTGCAAGTGCAATCTTGCTACCATCGAAGTTTACTCGTTTTCCGTCTCTTTTTATTACTACAATATCAATATTTTTTTCTAAATTATCTTGCATTATTTACCTCCAATTTTACTTTTTTTGTAAAATGATTATATATTTAACTTCATTCCCGTGTCAATATTTTTTTGCAAAAAATTCATACTTTTGAAAAAATGTTTTTTTACAAAAGTACTATTTTTATTTAAAAATATTTAAGTGCAAAATAAAAGAACGAGGAAAAAATTCTCGTTCTTTTATTTTTTTATTTTGCATAATCTATTGCTCTGGTTTCTCTTATTACATTTACTTTTATTTGTCCAGGATATTCCATTTCATCTTCTACTCTTTTTGCTACATCTCTTGCCATTACTACCATTTGAGCATCTGAAATTTTTTCTGGTTTTACAACAAGTCTTATTTCACGTCCTGCTTGTACTGCATAAGATTTATCAACACCTTCAAATGAATCTGCAATCTCTTCTAGTTTTTCTAATCTCTTAATATATGCTTCTAATGTTTCTCTTCTTGCTCCTGGTCTTGATGCTGATATTGCATCTGCTGCTTGTACTAATACAGCTTCTATTGTTTTAGGCTCTACATCACCGTGATGTGCTTGTACTGCATTTATTACTAAATCATTTTCTTTGTATTTTTTAAGAACATCCACACCTATTTCTACGTGTGTTCCTTCCATATCGTGATCTAGTGCTTTACCAATATCGTGCAATAATCCAGCTCTACGAGCAATTTTAGGGTCTAAGCCTAATTCTTCTGCCATTATTCTTGCTAAATTAGAAACTTCAATAGAGTGATTTAAAACATTTTGTCCATAGCTTGTTCTGTATTTTAGTTTTCCTATTAATCTAACTAAATCAGGGTGTAGTCCATGAACTCCTGTTTCAAGTACAGCTCTTTCTCCTTCTTCTTTTATGATTTCTTCTACTTCTTCCTTAGCCTTTTCAACCATTTCTTCTATTTTGGCTGGATGAATTCTTCCATCTTCAATAAGCTTCTCAAGTGCTATTCTTGCCACTTCTCTTCTTAATGGGTCAAATCCTGATAAAATAACTGCTTCAGGAGTATCATCAATTATTAAATCTATTCCTGTTAATGTTTCTAATGTTTTGATGTTTCTTCCTTCTCTTCCTATTATTCTACCTTTCATATCATCATTTGGTAGTGAAACTACAGATACCGTTGTTTCAGAAGTGTGGTCTGCTGCACATTTTTGAATAGTATAACCTAAAATTTCCTTGGCTTTCTTATTTGCAGTTTCTTTTATTTGTTTTTCTGCCTCTTTAATCAAAGTTGCCTTTTCCTCTGTCAATTTAGAGTCTAATTTGTCTAGTAAAATTCTTTTTGCCTCGTCTGTTGGCAATCCAGAAATTTTTTGTAGTTCTTGCATTTGGTCGTTATATATTTCCTCCAAATTTTTCTTTTTCTTGTCTACCTCTTGTATTGTTCTTTCTAAGTCTCTTTCTCTTCTTTCAAAATTTTCTGCTCTTCTTTCTAAGTTTTCTTCTTTCTGGAAGTTTCTTTTTTCTTGTAGTTGTACTTCGCCTCTTCTTTCTTTTATCTCTTCATCTAAATCATTTCTTATTTGTAATATTTCTTCCTTTGCTTTTAAAAGTTCTTCTTTCTTTGCATTTTCAGCTTCTTTTTTTGCATTTTCAAGAATTCGAGAAGCTTCACTTTCTGCTCCTCTTATTTTAGATTCAGCTGTTTTTTTTCTTATTATCATTCCTACTGGAATGCATACAGCTGTTGAGATAAGAAAGGTGACTACTATTGCTATTACCATAAATAATGCACCTCTTTCTATTAAATTTTCAATGTTCAGATTATATATATTATCAATTTAAATATTTATAATTTCTGTACTATTATATTTTACCTTTTATCTTGTAAGTTGTCAAGGATTTTTTCTTGATTACTAAAAGAATTGGATATTAAAAGAGTTCCAAAACAGCTTACGCTGTTTGGAACTCCTGCTTTGGAGTTGTTAGAAGTGGGAGCTGAGCTCCTCTTCTCTAACATGTTTCGTCTCGACTGTTGGATTGTCAATCTGCTCTCCTTCGTGATAACGGGGATTTGCGAAACGCTCACGCGCTTCTACCGAAGCCGCTCCGCGGTTGTCGCCACCGGAACACCAATGATTGCCATTCAATACGGGAGCATTTTCCTTTTTAGTCATGATTTCTTCCTCCAAAAAATATTTTAGGTTTCCTCTCGGAAATCTATTTAAATTATAACACTTTTTTGACTATTATGTCAAATTTATAAGGGATGTTCATTTGTAAGAACATCCCTTATTATTTCATATTTTTATTATTTTAATTGATTTGCAACTTCTTCTGCAAAGTTTTCTTCTCTTTTTTGTAATCCTTCACCTTTTTCTATTCTTGCAAATCTTGTAACTGTTGTGTTGTTTTCTTTTAAGAATTGTTGTACTTTTTCATCTGGATTTTTAACGAAGTCTTGTTCTAATAAACAGATTTCTCCATAGAATTTTCCAATTCTTCCTTGAACTATTTTTTCAGCTATTGCTTCTGGTTTTCCTTCATTCATAGCTTGTGCTTTTAATATTTCCATTTCATGAGCTACTTGTTCAGCTGGAACTTCTTCTCTATTTAAGTATTCTGGTTTTGCAGCTGCTATTTGCATACATACGTCTTTTGCAACTGTTTCATCACCATTTGCACATTCAACTAAAACACCTATTTTTCCATCACCATGTGTATAGCTTACTAAAAATCCATCTGTTTCAAATCTTACAAATCTTCTTACAGACATATTTTCACCGATTGTTGCGATTTTGTCTGTTAATATATCTTGCACAGTTTTTGTTTCATCAACTAATGCTTTTTGAGCTAATAATTCTTCAACATCTTTTGGATTGTTTAATGCAACTTGTTTTGCTGTATCTGCAACGAATTTTCTAAATTCATCATTTTTTGCAACAAAGTCTGTTTCTGCATTAACTTCTAGAACAACTCCTACTTTTTTATCATCAGATAAATAGCAATATACTAAACCTTCTGCTGCAATTCTATCTGATTTTTTTGCTGCTTTTGTTATTCCTCTTTCTCTTAATAACTCTGCTGCTCTTTCCATATCTCCATCTGTTTCTGTTAAAACTTTTTTGCAGTCCATCATTCCTGCACCTGTTTTTTCTCTTAATTCTTTAACTAGTGATGCTGATATCATAAAATCTACCTCCTTATATTTTTTCAGGGTGGGCAAAAGTCGCCCGCCCCTACATTTTTCTTATTCTGCTGTTTCTTCGTTTGCTACAACTTGTTCAATATCTTTTACTTCTTCAGTTGTATCTTGTTCCATTGCTGGAGCTGTTTCTACCATTTCACCTTGTCTTCCTTCTATAACTGCATTTGCCATTACATCTGTAATTAATTTTACAGCTCTAATTGCATCGTCATTTCCTGGAATTGGGTAATCTACATCTTCAGGACTGCAGTTTGTATCTACTAATCCTACGATTGGAATATTTAATTTTTTAGCTTCTAATACAGCAATTCTTTCATTTTTAGGATCAACTACAAACATTGCTCCTGGTAATCTTGTCATGTTTTTAATTCCACCAAGATTTTTTTCTAGTTTTTCCATTTCATTTTTTAATGCTGCAACTTCTTTTTTAGGTAAAACATCAAATGTTCCATCTTCTTGCATTTCTTCTAATTTGTTTAATCTTTCAATTCTTTTTCTAATTGTTTTAAAGTTTGTAAGCATTCCACCTAACCATCTTTGGTCTACATAGAACATGTTAGATTTTTCTGCTGCTTCTTTAATACATTCTTGTGCTTGTTTTTTTGTTCCTACAAAAAGAATGTCTTTTCCTTCCTCAGATACTTCTTTGATAAAGTTATAAGCTTCATCAATTTTTTTAGATGTCTTTTGTAAATCGATAATATGGATACCGTTTCTAGCTTGATAAATATATTCAGCCATTGTTGGGTCCCATCTTTTTGTTTGGTGTCCGAAATGTACACCTGCTTCCAATAATTGTTTCATTGCAACTACTGCCATTTTAAAATTCCTCCCTTTTTGTTTTTCCTCCGTAAAGTATTTATAACATTTAAGAACACTTTTAGAATTTAAAAGCACAATCTTAAACTCTTACTTTACGTGCGTATTTTTCAACTTAAGTATTATACCAGCATTTGTGGTAGTTTGTCAACCTATTTATTTCATTTTTGAAATTTTGTTATTCTAATTGTTATATTACAATGATTCGAAACAAAGAATATAAAAAATGCTCCCGTTAGGGAGCGTTACTTGGTAATTATTATTGCGGGTCGCCGTGGGCGGCGCCCCCCTACATCTTATTTTTTATATTCAAAAAGACCTATGCTTTATTTTATTGCCTTTCTTCCTCTAAATACTGCTATTTCTCCTAATTCATCTTCTATGTTTAGTAAACGGTTATATTTTGCAACACGGTCTGTTCTACATGGTGCTCCTGTTTTTATTTGTCCTGCATTTGTTGCTACTGCTACATCTGCTAATGTTGTGTCTTCTGTTTCACCGCTTCTATGAGAAACTACTGCTGTATATCCGTTTCTCTTTGCAAGTTCAATAGCATCTAATGTTTCTGTTAATGTTCCAATTTGGTTTAATTTAATTAAAATACTGTTTGCTGTTTTATTGTCAATTCCTTTTTGTAAACGTTTAATATTTGTTACAAATAGGTCATCACCTACTAATTGAATTTTATCTCCAATTCTTTCAGTTAGTTTTTTCCAGCTTTCCCAGTCTTCTTCTGCTAAACCATCTTCGATGGAAATTATAGGATATTTTTCTGCTAATCCAACTATAAAGTCTATCATTTCATCCTTTGTTTTGAATTCATCTGTTTTCCAGAAATAATATCCATCTTTTCCTATTTTCTTTGCTTCATCATACATTTCTGTTGCTGCAACATCTAATGCTAAGCATACATCTTCTCCTGGAGTGTATCCAGCTTGTCTAATAGCTTCTAGTATCAATTCAACAGCTTCTTCTTCGCTTCCTAAATTTGGTGCAAATCCACCCTCATCTCCGACACCAGTTGAATATCCTTTTGATTTTAGTACTTTCTTTAAATTATGGTATACTTCTACACCCATTCTCATACATTCACTAAATGTTTTTGCTCCTACTGGCATAATCATAAATTCTTGTACACTTAAACTACTATCTGCATGTTTTCCACCATTCATAATGTTCATCATTGGAACTGGTAATTCTTTTGCATTTACTCCACCTATATAATTATATAAGCTCATTCCTAAAGATGCTGCTGCTGCTTTTGCAACTGCAAGTGATACTCCAAGTGTTGCATTTGCTCCTAGTTTTCCTTTATTATCTGTTCCATCTAATTCAATCATCATTTTGTCTATTTTTGCTTGTTCGTAAACATTCATTCCTTCTAATTCTTTGCTGATTTTTTTGTTTACATTTTCTACTGCTTTTAATACACCTTTTCCTAAGTATCTGTCTTTGTCTCCATCTCTTAGTTCTACTGCTTCAAAACTTCCTGTTGATGCTCCTGATGGAACCATTGCTACTCCTGTAAACCCTCCTTCTGTTACTACTTCTACTTGGACTGTTGGGTTTCCTCTTGAGTCTAATACCTCTAGTGCTCTTACACTTTCAATTTCTAAATAATCTTTCATTAAAAATCATCCTTTCTTTTTTTAGATAGCTTCATTTTTATGGAGCACACTGTGCTCCGCTACAATTTTTATAGATTACTTAACACTATCCTTTTTTATATTAAGCTTTCTCCTGTCATTTCTTCTGGTTTTTCTATTCCCATAATCTTAAGCATTGTTGGTGCAAGGTCTGCCAATCTTCCTGGTCTTAATTTAGCATCCATTCCTACTAATACTAATGGTACTGGATTTGTTGTGTGTGCTGTATGTGGTTCTCCTGTTTTATAATCTATCATTTGTTCTGAGTTTCCATGGTCTGCTGTAATTAATAAAACTCCTCCTACTTCTTCAATTGCTTCTACTACTCTTCCTACACATTCATCTACTGCTTCAACAGCTTTTACTGCTGCATTTAAATTTCCAGTATGTCCTACCATGTCTGAGTTTGCATAGTTTAATATTATAGTATCATATTTTTGTCCTTTTATTGCTTCAACAACTTTATCTGTAACTTCATATGCACTCATTTCTGGTTGCATATCATATGTTTCTACTTTTGGAGATGGAATTAATATTCTTTCTTCTCCTTTATATTGTTTTTCTTCTCCTCCATTAAAGAAGAATGTTACATGTGCATATTTTTCTGTTTCTGCTATTCTAAGTTGTGTTAAATTATGTTTGCTTACAACTTCTCCAAATGTATTTTTCAATTCATCTTTTTTAAATGCAATTTGAACATTTGGAATTGTGTCATCATAATTTGTAAAGCATACATAAAATAAGTTTAATTTCTTTGTTTCAAAAGCATCAAAATTTTCATCTACTAATGCTCTTGTAATCTCCCTTGCTCTATCTGGTCTGAAATTAAAGAATATTACAGAATCTTTTTCACCTATTGTTGCAATTGGTTCATCTCCATTGCAAATTAATGTTGGTAATACAAATTCGTCAAAAATTTCTTTTTGGTATGAATCTTCTATTGCCATTTGAGCTGTTGCTGCTTTTTCTCCTATACCATTTACAAGAGCATCATAAGCTTTTTGTACCCTTGCCCAACGTTTATCTCTATCCATTGCATAAAATCTTCCTGTAATACTTGCAATTTTTCCTACACCCTTTTCTGCCATTTTTTTCTCTAATTGTGTAATATAATTTTCTGCAGATGCAGGTGGTGTATCACGTCCATCTAGGAAGCAATGTACATATACATCTTCAAAATCTTTTCTTTTTGCAAGTTCTAATATTGCATATAAATGTCTTATATGACTATGCACTCCTCCATCAGAAAGTAATCCCATTATATGTAATTTTGTTTTATTTTTCTTACAATTATCAATTGCTTGTACAAGTTCTGGTATACTAAAGAAATCTCCATCTTCTATTGATTTTGTTATCCTAGTTAATTCTTGATATACTATTCTTCCTGCTCCAATATTTGTGTGCCCTACTTCTGAATTTCCCATTTGTCCTTCTGGTAACCCAACATCTAATCCACTAGTTTTTATAATAGTATTTGGGTTTTGTTTCATTAGTTTATCCATTACTGGTGTATTTGCAATTGCTATTGCATTTCCTTTTTTATTTTCGTTTATACCGTATCCGTCTAATATCATTAACATTGTTAATTTTTTACTCATATATATAGGTCTCCTCATCTTCCTTTAGTAAATTTATTTATTATAATTTACGATTTTTGAAAATTCTTGTGCATCTAGACTTGCTCCTCCAATTAGTCCTCCATCTATATCACTCATTTCAAATAAATCTTTTGCATTTGTTGATTTTACACTTCCACCATATTGTATTATAACACTATCTGCTATATCTTTTCCATATAAATTTGTAACTTCTTCTCTAATCCATTTTATTGTTTCATTTGCATCTTCTTTTGTAGCAGTTTTTCCTGTTCCAATTGCCCATATTGGTTCATATGCAATAATTACATTTTCGATTTTGTCTGAAATTAAACCTTCTAGGGCAAGTCCAACTTGTGTTGTAACAACATCTTTGGCTTTTCCACTTTCTCTTTGTTCAAGGTTTTCTCCAACACATACTATTGGTTTTAAACCTATATCTAATGCTTTTTTTAGTTTTTTATTTACAGTCTCATCTGTTTCATTAAAATACTGTCTTCTTTCAGAGTGTCCAATAATTACATATTCTACTCCTATTGATTTTAGCATTTCCCCAGATACTTCTCCTGTGTATGCTCCTTTTTCTTCAAAGTGCATATTTTGTGCTCCTATTTTTATGTTCGTGTCTTGTGTTGTAAGCAATGTATAGAATAAGTCCGTATATGGGACACATAGTATTACTTCATTTTGAGTGTCTTTTACAAGTGGTATAAGTTCTTCTATAAATGCTATGGCTTCATTTGGTAGTTTATTCATTTTCCAGTTTCCCGCAATTATTTTTTTTCTCATAAACTATTCCTTTCTATTCTCAAAATGGAAAGTTAGAAGTGGAAAGTGTGTTTTATTAAAACTTCATTCACACTTCGTACTTCGCACCTCATCTTATTTGTTTTCTAAACAGTCTATTCCTGGAAGAATTTTTCCTTCTAAGAACTCTAGTGATGCTCCGCCACCTGTAGATATGTGTGTCATTTTTTCAGAATATCCACCTTTTTCTACTGCTGCTGCTGAGTCTCCTCCTCCTATTATTGTTATAGCATCTATTTCTGATAGCACTTTTGCTATTGCGTTTGTTCCTTTTGCAAAGTTTTCAAATTCAAAAACTCCCAAAGGTCCATTCCACATAACTGTTTTTGCTTTTTTCAATTCTTCTGTAAATAGTTTTACAGATTCTGGTCCAATGTCTAGCCCTTGCCATCCATCTGGTATTTCTTTTGAATTTACAACTTTTATTTCTGTATCATTAGAAAATTCTTTTCCGCAAACAGTGTCTACTGGGAATAGTAATTTTACATTCTTTTCTTCTGCTTTTTTCATTGTTTCTTTTGCAAGGTCTAATCTATCTAATTCACAAATTGAATTTCCAACATTATACCCCATTGCTTTCAAAAATGTGTATGTCATTCCTCCACCAATTATTATGCTGTCTGCTTTTTCTATTAAGTTTTCTATTACTTTTATTTTGTCAGATACTTTTGCTCCACCTAATATTGCAACAAAAGGTCTTTCTGGATTATTTAAACTATCTCCTAACATTTGTACTTCTTTTTCTATTAAGAATCCACAAACAGCTGGTAAATAGTCTGCAACTCCAGCAGTTGAGCTATGTGCTCTATGAGCTGTTCCAAATGCATCATTTACATATATATCTGCAAGTGATGCTAATTCTTTTGAAAATTCTGCATCATTTGCTTCTTCTCGTGCGTCAAATCTAACATTCTCTAAAAGAATTGCCTCTCCTTCTTTTAGTTCACTTGCCAATCTTTTTGCATCTTCTCCAACAATGTCTTTTGCAAGTTTTACTTCAAATCCTAAATATTCAGATAGTCTTTTTGCAACAGGTGCTAGTGAAAGGTTTGGTTTTACTTCTCCTTTTGGTTTTCCTAAGTGAGAACAAAGTATAACCTTTGCCTTATGTTCTAATAAATATTTTATTGTTGGCAATGCCCCAACTATTCTTAAGTCATTTGTAATTTCTCCTGTTTCTTTATCTAAAGGTACATTAAAATCACATCTGACTAGAACTTTTTTCCCTGTTACGTCTATGTCTCTAATTGTTTTTTTGTTCATATATACCTCCTTTTTATCTTTTTGAAGCTATATAAATTGCTAGGTCTACTAATTTGTTTGAATATCCCCATTCATTATCATACCAAGCTACTAATTTAACAAATGTATCTGTTAAACCAATTCCTGCTTTGCTATCAAATATTGATGTGTGTGGGTCATGGATAAAGTCTGATGATACTAAATCTTCATCAACATATTCTAGTATTCCTTTTAATTCGTTTTCTGATGCTCTTTTAACTGCTGCACATATTTCTTCATATGTTGCAGGTTTTTCTAGGTTACATGTTAGGTCTACTACTGAAACATCAACAGTTGGTACTCTGAATGCCATTCCTGTTAATTTTCCATTTAATTCTGGAATTACTTTTCCAACAGCTTTTGCTGCTCCTGTTGAAGATGGTATGATGTTTGCAGATGCTGCACGTCCACCTCTCCAATCTTTTTTAGATGCTCCATCAACTGTTTTTTGTGTTGCAGTTGTTGAGTGAACTGTTGTCATTAAGCCTTCTTTAATTCCAAAGTTATTGTGAATTACTTTTGCAAGTGGTGCTAAGCAGTTTGTTGTACAAGATGCATTTGATACTATGTTCATGCTTGGCTCATATTTTTCTTGGTTTACACCCATAACAAACATCGGAGCATCTTTTGATGGTGCACTTATTACAACTTGTTTTGCTCCTGCATCTATGTGTGCTTGTGCTTTTTCAAGTGTTGTAAATACTCCTGAACATTCTAGTACATATTCTACTCCTTCTTTTCCCCATGGAATATTGTGTGGGTCCATTTCATTAAATACTTTTATTTCTTTTCCATTTACTATTAATCTTCCTTCTTCTGCTCTAACTTCTCCATTAAATTTTCCATGTACTGTGTCATATTTTATCATATATGCCATATAATCTGCTGTTATAAAAGGATCATTTATTGCTATGACTTCTACTTCTCCTCTCTCTAAGGCTGCTTGGAACGCTAAGTTTCCAATTCTTCCAAATCCGTTAATTCCTAATTTAACTGACATGTTAACTTCCTCCTTTTTGATACTAAAAGTATCTATTTTTATGGTGTTATTGTATATCAAAAAAGAACACTTTTCAAGTGTTCTTTTAGATTTTTTATTATAATATTCTTTTTCCTTTGTGTGTTATTTCTACTTCTTTAAATAAAAAGTTTTTAAAACTTTGCCAAGTTACGTCTTGATGTAAAAAGTCATTGATTTCATCTTCAATTTTTTGTTCATATGGTGTTAATTCTACCTTTATTTCATAGAATAATACATTTTTTAGTTTTGTAAAGAATGATGGTTTTGCAGGTAATCCAGCACCAGCATTTTCTCTTCCACTTTCAGCTACTTTAAACTTACTTTCATATTCTGTTCCTATGTTTCCAACAGAACTTGCACTTATTTCCCCATTAAAGTCAACTTTTTCATATACTTTGTTTTCTTCCATGTTTACTCTCCTCCTATTTGAGATATCTTTTCTTTTGTTCTTACGATATCTTTTTTATTCTTTTATATTTATATACTAAATTTAGCTACAAATCAATTGCTTTTGTGTTACATTTATATTACATTTTTGTTACATTTTTTTGGGTGCTTAGTTAGCACACAAACATGTATTATTTAATTTTGTTCTTTGGTATCAGTTCCTGTGTATTGTGCGCAATATTCTTCATATTTTGTTTTTAAATCTTTATCAAAGAATTTTAGGTTTGCTTTTTCTCTCATTTGGATTAGAGCTTGGTAATATGTTGTATCATCTACATCTAGTCCTTTTTCTTCTGCAAGTGCACCTACTATTGCCATTTTGTCTTTATGCGATATTTCTTTTGTTTTATCTTTTCTATCTATGCAATAGATTACATGATATCCATAAGATGTTTGTACTGGTGTCTCAGTATATTTTCCTACTTCTAATTCCTTCATTGCATTAATATATGTTTCCTCAATACTATCAAAAGCTCCAATTTCTCCTAAATCTTCTGTAATTATATTATCTGGATAGTTTGTAGTATATTCTTCTGCAAGTGTATTAAACTCCTCTCCACCATTTAGTCTAGAAATTATGTCATTTGCTAATGCTAAAGCTTGAGCATCATCAATTGTATCTGAAGTTTTAACTAAAATATGTTTTGTATTTACTTTTCCAAATGCGTGTTCATCATAATATGTTTTTACTGCATCTTTTTCTAGTTTTGTTTCTAGATAATCATAGAAATATATTGTTCTCTTATAATCTACTGCTAAATATTCCATGAAATCATCATAGCTTTCAAATCCATTTTCTTTTAAAAATGTTTCTTGTGTATATCCATATGCTTCATATTGTTTAATATATTTATCTGCCGTTTCTTTTATTTCATTTAATTCATCATCATTTAGTTTATATTTTTTGTTCAATATTTTTGCATCAACATCTTCTAGAACTAAGTTTATTGAATAGTAATTTTTCATTTCATTATATAAGCTTCTTATTGTTATTGTTTTTCCATTAACTGTTGCTGCAAGTCCTCCATTTGTAAAGAACATTATTATAAGTCCTAAAGCCAAACCTATTATTAAACTAATAATAATTTCCTTTTTTAATAATTTTTTAAAAACATTTTCTTTTTTGTTTTCTTCTTTTTCTTCCATTTTCGATTTCCTTTCTAAAATAAATTTGGGATTAACCAGTAAATATATAATTTATAATTATTAAAAGAAGATTAAAAACATATATAATTTTTTCTTATATCTATAATCAGCTATATATTCATTTCAATGCATTTGTGGTTTTCTAGGCTTTGTTTTACATCTAAGATCCTTTGATTTGATGAACCTCTAAATTTTAGATTAGGGTCTTTTAGGTCTTGTTTAAATTCTCCATCTACTAATACATCTATTTCATTTAAACAATCCATTGTGTCTGGGTCATGTCTTTCTACCAATTCATCTAAGGTGTATCCTGAATAGCACCACACATTAAAATTCTTTTTTACTTTTTTTACATCTTTTATAAAATTACAAACTTCTTTTATATTCTCCCTACATAAAGGTTCGCCACCACTTATGGTAATTCCTTTTAAAATAGAATTGTTTTTTATTTTTTCTATAATTTCTTCCTTTTTGCAATCATTAAATTTGTTGCCATATTCGAAACTTTGTGCTTCTTTATTGTGGCAACCTGGACAGTGGTGTGGGCAACCACTTACAAAAAGCACTGCCCTCCATCCAAGTCCATTTGATATACTTTCATCGTAAAATCCTGCTACATTCATTTTATTCATCTCTTTTTACATATTTTTCTCGTCATGTGTTACTCTATCGTGTAACTCTGCTAGTTTTCCTTTATTCCATCTAGATGTTGTTCCAACTAAATATCCTGTTATTCTTTGTATTGTATCTATGTTATTGCTATGACAAACTGGACATTCTTTTAACTTGGCATCTGCATTTTCAAATCCACAGTCTAAGCATCTACTTCTTGTATGGTTAATTGAACCATATCCCATATTATATTTATCCATTAAGTCTACTACTGCTTCAACAGATTCTGGGTTATGTGTTGCATCTCCATCTAATTCAATGTAGAATATATGTCCTCCTAATGTTAATGCATGGTATGGGGCTTCTATTTTTGCTTTATGTTCTGCTGTACATTTATACCATACTGGAACATGGTTACTATTTGTATAGTATTCTTTATCTGTAACTCCAAGTATTGTTCCAAAATCCCTTTTATCCATTCTAGTAAATTTTCCAGATAATCCTTCTGCTGGTGTTGCAAGTAAAGAGTAATTTAAGTCATATCTTTCAGAATATCTGTCACAAGATTCTTTCATTCTTGTGATTATTTCAATTCCTAGTTTTTGAGATTTTTCACTTTCTGCATGATGTTTTCCAGTTAATACTGTTAAACATTCTGCTAATCCTATAAATCCTATTCCTAATGTTCCATGTTTTAATACTTCTTCTACTTTATCTGTTGGTTTTAAGTTTTCACTGTCTTGCCATAATCCAGACATTAATAGTGGGAATTGTTTTGCAACTGCTGTACATTGGAATTTGTATCTGTCATATAATTGTCTTGCAGCTACATCTGTGTATTGTTCTAGTTTATTTAAGAATATTTTTTTAACTTCTTTATTGTATTTTTCTGTCATAAATTCTTCGCTACCTTTTCCAAGGTCAAAGTTTATTCTTAAATTAGCTTGTGCTTCTTTTGCAGATTCTATTGCTATTCTTACTAAGTTTACTGTTGTAAATGATAAATTTCCTCTTCCAACAGATGTATCTTCTCCATGTCTATTTGTAAATACTCTTGTTCTGCATCCCATTGTAGCTACTTCATAATAATATCTATTTGGGTCTTCTGCATTCCACTTTGGATGTGTATTAAATGTTGCATCTAGATTTAAGAAGTTTGGGAAAAATCTTTTTGCTGTTACTCTGCATGCAAGTTTATACAAGTCATAGTTTTTATCTTCTGGTAAATAGTTAACTCCTCTTTTCTTTTTCCAAATTTGTATTGGGAATATAGGTGTTTCTCCATTTCCAACTCCTCTTTCAGTAGATAGTAACATTTCTCTTATTATGCATCTGCCTTCTGCAGAAGTATCTGTTCCATAGTTTATTGAACTGAATACTACTTGGTTTCCTCCTCTTGAGTGTATTGTGTTCATATTGTGTATAAATGCTTCCATTGATTGGTGAACTCTATTTACAGTATTGTTTATTGCAAGTTGAACATATTTTTCTTCACCTTTTAGGTCTTTTGTTTCTTTCTTTATATAATCTTTTACTTCATAATTATATAATTTTGACAAATCCATATCTAAAACTTCTTCAAGTTTTTTAACTTCTTCTACAAATGTGGCTTTTACATATGGTGCTAAGTAAAAGTCAAATGCTGGTATTGCTTGTCCGCCATGCATTTCGTTTTGTACTGTTTCTAGAGAAATACATGCTATAATACTTGCTGTTTCTATTCTTTTTGCAGGTCTTGAACTTCCATGTCCAGCTCTAAATCCATTTTTTAATATTTTGTCTAGAGGGTGTTGAATGCATGTTAAACTCTTTGTTGGATAGTAGTCTTTATCATGTACATGTATATATCCTCCATTTACAGCATTTCTTGCTTCTGTTGATAATAAAAAGTCATCAACAAATGGTTTTGTTGTTTCACTTGCGAATTTCATCATCATTCCTGCTGGTGTATCTGCATTCATATTTGCATTTTCACGTGTTACATCATTAGATTTTGTTTCTATAATTTCTAAGAACATATCTTTTGTTTTTGATTTTCTTGCTACATCTCTGTTATATCTATATGTAATATATTCTTGTGCAACTTCTTTTCTTGATGAGCCCATTAACTTTTTCTCTACTAAATCTTGAATTTCATAAACAGATACTTGAACTTTATCTTTTAATTGGTTTTTTACACTATCTGTTATTTTTGTAGCTAAATCTATATCTACACCTCCTGTTGTGTGTGACATAGCCAATGTTATAGCTTTGATAATCCTCTCTTCGTTAAATTCTGTTACTCTTCCATCTCTTTTAATAACTTGCATTTTAAAATCCCCCTTATCGTTTCTTTTTCTTATTATTTCATTAGTTCTTTGTCGAAAGCCTTGCTTTGTAAGTTGTTCCGTTTTTTGTCATTTTTTAAAAAATCATTTTTTGTATTTTTTAATTTCTTTATTATTTTTCTTATTTTGCGTTTCCCCCGTTTTTTCTTACAATCACCTGGCTTTCACATGTTTTGATTCCTTTTTTGCCTTTTTGGTTTCTTAGGATTTTTTAGATTTTCTCCGAAATCAAATTTATTTTATACGAAGATTTTTATATTGTCAATACGAAAGTAGAAAATGTAATATTACATTTTTGTTACAAAAAAATTGCCAATTAAAACTGGGCATTTTAACATAAAAATCCATGTTAAAATGCCCAGTATCATTGACAACTTTTTTTATTTATTTTACACACTCATTATTTCTTTTTCTTTTGCTTCTATCATGCTATCGATTTCTGCAACTTTTTTATCTGTTAATTTTTGTATTTGGTCTTCTGCTCCTTTTAATTCGTCTTCTGTGATTTCGCTATTTTTTTGTTTTGTTTTTGCTTCATCTATTCCGTCTCTTCTTATAGAACGAATAGCTACTTTTGATTCTTCTCCCATTTTCTTTATATCTTTTACTAATTCTTTTCTTCTTTCTTCTGTTAATTCTGGGAATGCAAGTCTTATTACTTTTCCATCATTATTTGGATTTATTCCTATATCTGATTTTAATATTTCTTTTTCTATTTCTTTCAAAATACTAGTATCCCATGGTTGAATTACGATTAATCTTGCTTCTGGAACTGATATTCCTGCTACTTGGTTTATTGGTGTTGGTGTTCCATAATAATCTATTTTTACCTTGTTTAATATTGCAGGGTTTGCTCTTCCTGCTCTTACTTCTGCTAAGCTTTCTGCTAAAGCATTTACTGTTTTATTCATTTTTTCTTCAATATGGTTAAATTCCATGTTAAATCCTCCTTAAAATCTTCAATATTTTTTAATAAATCAAATGTGCACTGTTCTAGTTTTGATTTACTTAACTAATGTACCAATTTTCTCGCCCTTAATAATTCTTACAATATTTTCTGGGTCATCTATTCCAAATACCACTAATGGAATATTATTATCCATACATAATGATGTTGCTGTTGAATCCATTACCTTTAATTGTTTATTTAATACTTCCAAATATGTAATTTCGTCATATTTTACTGCATTTGGGTCTAATTTTGGATCTGCTGAATATACTCCATCACATGTTTTTGCAAGTAAGATAACTTCTGCATCAATTTCTGCTGCTTTCAGTGCTGCTCCTGTATCTGTTGTAAAAAATGGACTTCCTGTTCCACAAGTAAATATTACAACTCTTCCATTTGTTAAATGTTTCATTGCTTTTCTTTTTATATATGGTTCTGCAATTTGTCTCATTTCAATTGCTGTTTGCACTCTTGTATTAACTCCTCTTGCTTCTAGTGCGTCTTGTATTGCTAAGCCATTAATAGTTGTTGCAAGCATTCCCATATAGTCTGATGTAGTTTTTTCCATTTGATGTCCATATCTTCCTCTCCAGAAGTTTCCTCCTCCAACTACTATTGCAACTTCTACACCCATTTCCACAATTTCTTTTACTTTATCACAAATTTTTCCTAATGTGTCTACATCTATGCCATTCTTTTGTTTCCCTGCAAGTGCTTCTCCACTAAGTTTTAGTAAAACTCTTTTATATGCTACTTTCATAACATCCTCCTTGTATAATTTACTTTTGTTATTCTATCATAAATTATATACAAAATAAAAGGGGTTTTAATAAATTTTTATTAAAACCCAATTTTTTAATTTATACATGGCAAATTCATATTTTTTACTTCATCGCCAATTATATCTTCTATTTCTTTTAAATGTCCATATTTTTTATTTTTTAATTTGTAAAATTGAAGTATTCCATAGCCTGGATACTCATTTCCTTCTACAATTACAGGTCCTTTATTTGAGAAAGCCACATCCCAACCTACATATCTTACTTCTTGTACTTCTAATGCTGCTTTTTTGCATAATTCAAATGCTTCTTTTACATCTTTTACTTTTACATCACTAAATTTTTTACCTGTTAATGGGTGCTTTTCGTAAACATTTCCATAGTCATCAATTACATTACTGTCTATTGTTCCGATCTTCTGCGAAGCTGAAATACAAATCATTTGTGCAACCTATTACATTGTCTTTATCCTGATTTACTCTAAGTGCATTGTTTAATATATATGCCTGTCCATCTTTTACAAGAGTTACTACCCTAAATGAGTTAACTACATTTGGGTTTATTTCATTTAATTCATCGCTTTGAATTATTTCCTCTTCTACTAAAAATTGCTTATTATTTATAAGTTCTTTGTAAAGTTTATCTTTGTCTTCTACTTTGTTTACTTCTATTCTTTTAATTCCATGTCCACATTCACCAATTGGGTCTTTTGCAAATACTACATCGTGCTTGTCTAAAAATTCCTTGAATTGATCAACATTGCATTTTTTCAAATTTATATAATCCCTTTTTATATATTCCTTGAAAAATTTATTAAATATTAATTTATCATGGAAAATATAAATATAATCATAATTATTTAAATAATGCATTATTCTATAAAAAGATTTTGCTGTAACATAGGTATTTTTTTCTTCATCTGTTAAATTTATATAGTCTCCTCTAAAATAATCTGTATAACCTATTCCTCTCTTTAAAAAGTTTCTAAATATATCAAATTTTATATATAACTTTGATTTGTTATTATTTTTTGATATTATATCTACAATTTTATCCATTTTTTTATAGTTAATGCTTTTTATCTTTTTCAACATTCTTTTTGTTTCAAATTTCATAATATCACCTACCTAATATAATATACCATTTTATTTGTTTTATGTCTATATTTGGCAAAAAAATATCTTTTATTTAATATTTAATTGTAGATTTGCACATTTTATTTTTTTGTGTTATAATCTTTATGTTATGTAAATTAATTTTCTTCTTATGTATTACATTGGAGGTGTACTAATGAAAATAAGCGAATACCAGAAGTTCCAAAATTTTAAGCAACGGCATGACCTTAATAATCAACAAATCATAAAAATCATTACTGAATATGCAAATACCGAAGATGAGTACTCAGCAAGCTTCTTTTCAGCGAAGTATAATATTAGCACTCACATATTTTACCGGTTGAAAGATTTTACTCTTATTTTTATGCTGGTAGATTCTACTGTTTGCCAACGTATTAGGAACAAATCTTTCCGAAATCAAATTGCTAAAAATGGATCTGGTAATTATACTACATCGAATCGTCACTATCAATCCCTTATTGAAAAACGTAAAGAATATCTCAAAAGTTTTTCAAGTGAAGAAATTGTCCAAATTGCATTAGAATATGCATATGGTGATGCACTTTATGACATTGCCAAAAAGCATGATATTTCACCCTATACTGTTCGAAAGCTTTTAGCAATTTCCTTAGCAAATCGCTTGGTATGTGATGATTTGTATCAGCAAATAAAACTTAGAAGCCAGATTTATACTGTTCAGTTACACGATTTTAATGGTTATACTGCCGAAAATTTATGGAATTATTCGCATTGGGAATAAAAAGCGACCCTTTTCTAAGGGTCGCTTTTTTTATATATGTTTTAGTTTAATACTGAACCTATTATTCCTGCATCATTTTTTAACTTTGCAAGAACTATTTTTGGCATATTATTTTTATTAAATAATTCTTCTTTTTTTAGCCTTGAATTAAGTTTGCTTAAAAGTGTTTTTTCATAATGGGCAAAACTTCCTCCTATTGATATTACTTCTGGTTCAAAAATATTTATTAAACTTGCAATTCCTAAAGCTAGATTTTCTATATATACATCTACTATGTTGTCTATTTCAGCATCTTCTATGTTTTCCAGTATATCTTTTAATTCTTCTCCTGTTATTTCTTTTTTTCCTAATTTTTGTGCTATTTTTTCCTTTAAAGTAGTCATAGATGCATATTTTTCGAAGCATCCTCTTCTTCCACAATTACATTCTAGTCCATTTCTTTCTATTGTCATATGACCTATTTCAAAGCCTTCATATTTTTTAGGCACTAATAATTCGCCATTTAAAAATACAGCTCCACCTATTCCAGTTCCTATAGTCAAAAACATTGCATCTTTTGCTTTTTTTAAGCTTCCATATTCTTTTTCTGCTAGAGCTGCACATTTAGCATCATTTCTTAATTTTATTGGTATATTAAAAAATTTATTAATCTCTTTTGCTATTGGCAAATTTTTTATATGTAAATTCTCTGCTTTTATTATGCTTGTTTCTGAAACCATTCCTGGTACTGCTATCCCAATTAAATTGACAGAGGTAATATCTTGTTTTGATTTTTCTAGTACAATTTCTATCTGTTCAATTATTGTTTTTATAAGATCTTTTGAAAAATCTTCTTCATTTAATTTATTGCTTATGTTTTTTTCTGATTTACATATTATTGTTCCTGTTTGGTTTATTAAACCAGCTGCTACATGGCTTCCACCAATATCAATTCCTATTTTCATACCTATATCACCTTTCTTTATTAATAAAAATTGTGGTTTGTGGAATTCTTAAACAATTTGAAAGCGTCCGCCCAATCTCGTC
>USOV01000003.1 GCA_900556455.1 uncultured Clostridium sp.
TATTGGTTTGAAATTATATTGAACTTTTTCTATATTATCTATGCTTGTTATATCATTTAAATTTATATTATTTACATTATTGGCCGAAATAAAAAGCACTCTATTTTTTATATTATTCTCAATTTCATCTTTATAAAACTTTTTAACTAGTATATTAAAATCAAGCATTACCATTAACAATCCCAAAGTAATGGTTATGCTTAATACATATAATAGTAATTTTTTATTTCTAACAAAACTTGTAAAAGCCGGTTTTAATAATCTCATATATAACTCCTTACTTTATTTTTATGGAGCACACTGTGCTCCGCTACAATTTTTCATAAACTATTTAACACTATCTTATTTTTTTATATTTTTAATAACTGTAGCTTTATTAACAATATTATAACTAGCAATAACATTACCAAACATTGATATTATTAAAGACATGAAGAAGCTATATAAAAATGTTTTATATCCTATAATGAATTTTATTTTTCTCAGTTCAGGACTTGCGTTTTGAAGTACTAAGTATAATATTCCTACAACTATAGAAACAAATATACAAGATAATATAAAGCCTGTTATTGCAGTAATAACAGATTCCATGATAACAGAATACCAAAGGTTTCTTTTATTATATCCAAAAGCTTTTAATAACCCTAGCTCATACTTTCTTTCTTCGGCAGTTTTTATTACATTTATTATTATATTAGATAGTGCTATAATCATTGTGCAAATTGAAAGTACTGTACAAATACTCTCTATTATATCAATTAATTCTGTATTTGGAACAGACCTCAAAAGTACATTATATCCAAGCTTTTTTAGCTCATTCATAACTGGTTCTACATTTTCTGAATTGTCAACTATTGCTAATATCGGATCAAATTCATTGATATAATTGGAGTTTTTTGTGATTTCATTTTGTATTTTCAAAATATCTTCAAAATTTATATAGCATTCATAATATTCGCCCATATTTATTTCTTGATCATAAACTCCCACAACTCTATATTTTTCTTTTATAGTATTAATTCGTTGTGGGTATTCTTTCGAATAGTCATAGTTGTGATAAACTATTTCTATCTCTTTATTTAGTAAATCTTCTCCATCTATTATCTCATTATCATTTGTAGAATTTTCTAAATTTTGTGGCTGAAATTTTTTTGGAACTATACATACATTTTTCTCATTTTTTTCTATTTTTCTTCCAGCAATAATTTGTGGTGAGATATCATTATCTGAACCTATTAAAGATAATGCTCCTGATGATTTTTCACCATCTATCGAATCTATATCTATATTTGTAGAATATGCTTCCTGTGGTATGGCTTTTGCTACATTTTTTATTTTTTCTATGTTCTTTATAAAAGTCTTTTGATCAATATTTTCATAATTTGTTACATAAATACTTCTATATGATAAATTATTTTTTATATTTTTTTCTAATACATTATTTATGGAAGATGTAGCAATTGATGATAATATTAATATTGATAAGGAAATACCTATTAAAACACTATTTCTAAGAAAGGATTTTTTATTTCCTTTTATATTATTTATTGACATTAAATAATAATCTAGAATTTTCATAGTTCCTCCTTTATGACACCATTATCCATATATAATATCTTATCTGCATACTTTTTCACGATGTCATTATGGGTAACAACAATCACTGTTTTGCCTTCTTTAGTTAATTTCTTTAATTCTACAAAAACAATTTTCTCATTTTCTTCATCTAAATTCCCAGTAGGTTCATCAGCTAATATAAAATTTGGATCATTAGCCAAAGCTCTAGCTATTGCTACTCTTTGTTGTTCTCCTCCTGAAAGTTCTCTTGGGTAATGATTAATTCTTTTTTCCAGCCCAAATTTTTTTAATAATTCCATCGCTCTGGAATTGCGTTCACTTTTTTTTATTTTTGGATTTATATACATAGGTAGCATTACATTTTCTATAGCTTTTAATTTTGGATTTAGATAAAATGACTGAAAAATGAATCCTATTTGTTCCATTCTAATATACGATTTTTCATTCTCGGATAACGCTTGTATATTTTTTCCATTAAGGTATAACTCACCACTAGATAAACTATCTAATAATCCTAAGATTTGTATGAGTGTACTTTTTCCTGCACCAGAATGTCCCATAATAGCATAAAACATTTCACTTTTTATACTAACCGATACATTGTTTAACGCATATATTTTTTTATCACCATTTTTAAATATCTTATTTCCTTTATTTAAAATCATTTCATAACTCATAAGCCACATATACTCCTTTTTATCTATAACTATAGACAATTTATTAATTGTCTATAGTTATAATTTAAATATTAGTCATAACATGTCATACTTACAGGATTTGCATAAAATGTTGCCCCTCTTCCATACGTAGAGAAATAATAGTAATATTTGCCAGTGTCATAATTTCCCATATAGAACGAATATGTTTTTAATTGTGATATCTCAATATTATCTTTAGACGATACTGTGGTATCACTAAAGAACCCATCTTTTACTAAAGATATATACATTTTACCCGCTACAGGCAATTGAGTAATTGTAAGAGAAATGCTATGATTTCTTTGATTATATTGTCTGGTGCCTCCTTGACATGTAGTATTTCCTGCTAGCATATCCAAATATGATGTATATGTTGTACTTGCTGCAAATACTTTTGAGCAAACCGCAAGCAAAGATATAACGATTACTATCATGCTTATAACAAAAAGTATCTTTTCTTTTCTTGGCATAATATCACCCCCTCCATACACTTGAATGGTTATAACCTCTTGTTTAATTCGTATTATACATGTTTATCTACTTTTTTTCTACAAAAAGATATAAAAAGATACATTCTATATTAATTTATTAAGAATTGTATTAATTACTGTTTTTACTTTTGGTTTAGTATCTTCACAATAATGGAAATAATTTTTTAATGTGTCTAATTTACAGGCAAGGTACATCTCATTAGTTTCTCTTACTATACTGCATTTTATATTATGGACACTTTTATTGTAGCGAGATGCAATTATTGGATAAACACTTTTAGTAAGATTATCTAAATATTTGTTTCTGTTATTATGCATATAATGTATAGTATCAATAAGATATGTCGTTCCATTGTGTGAAAGATTATAACCTAAATAAAGCAATTCTTCTGTGATTTTATTACTGATTTGTTTATCAAATTTCACTTGTTCTTTATATTCTATTAATTCATTGATATTTTCAATAATATCAATAAGACTTAATGATTTATCTAGCACTTTATAAATCATCTCATTATTAGTTATGTTTTTTATTGATTCACGCTCTCCAGAAATTATAATACATGATTTTTCATATTTTTGTTTTTCTTCTATTCGCTTTAAAACTTCCTCTCCATTATATATTGGCATTTTGTAATCTAATAAGATTACATCAATATTGTGTTTACTATTTAATAAGTTTAATGTTTTTTGACCATCTTCAGCAATCCCGCATACTCTGATATTTTCATTTTTTTGATTAATATAATTCATTAATAATGTTGCAAAATGTATATTATCATCAGCAATTACAACATTTACCATTTTATCACCTCACATTTATTATTTTATATATTGAATCAATCTTTCTTTACTTTAAAATATCCTTTGTATCTTTTTGTATCTCTTTTTGCACCTGTTTTTTCTTTTCGTTATTCTAGTTCGTTTAATCGTGCAAAGTAACCATTTTCATAACCTCTGTTATGGTCCTATATTTACATCATAAATAGCTATTTCTTCTATATGTCCTATATAACTCGGCAGCCCTTCATTTGATGTTCCTTCTTTTACAGTAGTTTTTAAATTTATTCTTTCAATTGTCAGGATTCCAATCACAGATTCATTTCAAACTTCTTCATTATCATAAATAACATTTTTAAATTTGTCGTCTGTTTCTATATCATTTATATCAACCCTTCTTTTAATATTACTATTCGATATAAATACCAAGATTCCTACAATTAATATGAATATTATTGTTAGACAAATTTTTATAACTTTTTTCAAAACTGCGCATCCTAACCAACAAGTTCGAATTCTTTATTTATTACTTTATATATTTTTAATTCCTTATAATGAAATGAGTGAATATTTGACTCGTAAAATCTAGGAAATTTAGAAGGGTTTGATATAGTTGAACTTGAGGATATTGTGCTTGGAATACTTCATAAATCTATGATCGAAAAGATTTGGAAAAGCATTTTTATAGCGAAAGAGCAGTCATTTGACTGCTCTTTCACTTGATTACTTGTGCTTCCGTTCTGCGCCGCCGAGTGCCGCACCCATTTTCCCAGACTTGGTATTGTAATAGATGTGGTCACCCGTTTTTGTGTCCTTGACGTTCATTTGGGTCACATTAATCTCATGAGACTTCTTGTCCCCCTCAATGTTACTCCAGGAGACTTTTCCGTCTTGGACCACCCGTGCAGAAGAAGTGTGGCTTTTCATGGTAAAAACCCCTTTTTCAAATACTAATCTATTTCTAGATTGCTATATTATTTTAGCATTTTTATCTGATTATGTCAACCTTTTTTGATGTTTAAAATAGATTAACAGATTTTTTAATAAAAATCCAGAAATTTCATCAAAAAACTTTGCGAAAATTTGTTTCTTTTATGTTGATTTATTTTTAATTGTATGCTATATTAGTTCACATAGGAAATGATAAGCAACTACATAAATAAAAGAAGCTCACATCTGTAAATTTGATGATTTAGATGTGAGTTTTTATATCTATTCGGCAAAACCACGTTTGTGGATTTGTCATTTCCTATTTTTATTATACTAAAATAACTTAATAAAATCAATGCTATTTTAAAAAATATGTAATATTCACTGACAAAACATATAATGTTTTGTATCTGTAGTTCAAACAGATTCTTTATTGGTGACCCGTACGGGAATCGAACCCATGATTCCACCTTGAGAGGGTGGCGTCTTAACCGCTTGACCAACGGGCCATTTATTCGATTGTCATATGTAGTATTTCTTCTAGTCTTTCTCTTTGGTTGCTTAGGTAAAGGTATCCTATTAAGCCTTCAAATGCTGTTGCATACATATAATCTGCTGGGTCTGCATTTTTGGCCACATGATGATTTTGTGTATTTCTTGCTCTTCTTACTATTTCTTGTTCTTTTTCTGTTAATTTGTCATATATTTTTTGCAAAATTCCTGCTTGTGCTTGTGCTTTTACAAAATTTATTGCTTTTACATGTAGTTTATGTGGTTTTAAATTTGTTGTTTCTACTAAATATGTTCTTATATACACTTCATAAATACTATCTCCAACATAAGCCCATGTTAGAGGTGACATTGTTTCTACTTTATTTATTTCCATTTATTTGCTCCAATGTTATTCTGCCTATTTTTCCAGTTCTGAAGTCATTTAATATCATATTTGATACTTTTTCATAATCTATTTCTCCCCCAGAAATAATAGCTCCTCTTTTTCTTGCGATTATATTCATTAATTCTATAATGTTGTTTTTTTCATCTTTTGATATTATACTATTTTGTTCCTCTTCTGTCAATTTATATTTTAATATTATTTTATCTTTGTAGTCTTTGTATAATAATTTTAATAATTGATATGCTACATCTGTTTTAGGCATAACTTCATCTTTTATTGCTCCTACATATGCTAAATTTAGTGCTACTTGTTCATCTTCAAATTTTGGCCATAAAACTCCTGGTGTATCTAATAATTCTATATTTTGTCCTATTCTTACCCATTGTTTTTGTTTTGTAACACCAGGTCTATTGCCCACTTCTGCTGTTTTCTTATTCACTAATCTATTTATTAATGATGATTTTCCTACATTTGGTATTCCTATTATCATTATTCTAATATTTCTTTTTGTTCTACCTTTTTGTGCTGCTTTTTCTAAATCTTCTTCCATAAGTTTTTGAACTAATTTTAAAACTTCCTTAGTTCCTTTTCCAAGGTTAGAGTCTGTAGGTATTGCTGTTATGTTATTTTGTTTAAAGTACCCAATCCATTTTCCGAGTTTGTTTTTCATCTGCCAAATCACTTTTATTCAATAGTACTATTTTTTTCTTATTTTTAGTAATATTTTGAATATCTGGATTTTGACTAGATATTGGAATTCTAGCATCTAATATTTCTATTACTACATCTATTAATTTTAGGTCTTCTATTATTTGCTTTTTTGTTTTAAGCATATGACCTGGATACCAGTTAATATTCATCTTTTACTCCTTTTAAAATTTATATTGATTTCTATCTGCTCTATCATCGTATTTTCTATCAAATTGTTCATTTTGGAAAAACCAATCTGTTTTTTTAGTTTTATTGGTTGTTTTTTTACTGCTTTGGCTCATTCCAATGTCAATAAATATAATTAATGGCAATAATATTCCAACAATTGATATTATGATATTTAAGTAGTCTACAACTACTATTTCCTCAGTTTTAACTATTATGTTGTATAAATATACTCCATAATATCCTAAATTTGATATTAAATATACTAATGCACCTATTAAGCTTCTTTTAAATATTAAAATAATACATATAAATGTTACAAATGTTAAGATAATTTCTACCGGTAAATTTAATGGTTTTAGCATAAATTCCATTCCCATGCTTGCAGTAAAAGCTACTGCTACTCTAAGTATCCAAAATATTACTGCAAATAATGATATTAGCATACTAAACATTGACATATAAATACCCCCATAATTTTTTAGATAGTTTTATTTTTATGAAGCACACTGTGCTCCGCTACAATTTTTTATAGATTACTTAACACTATCTTTATATAATTACATCTCTTTTTAATAAGTTGTCTTGTACTATTCCTAATCCAATAAATTCGTTATTGTTATATATTCTATATATATCATTTGGTTCTTCGAAAGTCAATCTAACTCCATTTAAAAATAATTCTTTTTTTCTATCATTTAATTTTAGTTCTGGCTTGTCCTTAAATATTGTTTCTATATTAATGACTTTTTCCTTTACTATTAGGCTATTTTCTTTTATTTCGTCAATTGTTACTGCATTTCCTAGTTTAAATTCGTTTACATTAGTTCTTGTAAGTTCTTTCATGTACCCAATTGTTCCAAGTTTTTTTGCTATATCTTCACATAATGTTCTTATATATGTACCCTTTGAGCAAGAAACTTCAAATGTTATTTCGTTATTTTCTATTTTTATTAAATCTATACTATAAATTTCTATATTTCTTGGTTCTAATTCTACTGTTTGTCCTTTTCTTGCATATTCATATGCCTTTTTTCCATTTATTTTTATTGCAGAATATATTGGTGGAATTTGTTTTTGTTTTCCTATAAATGTTTTTAAAACATCTCCTATTTGCTTACAAGAGATGTTTTGAAAGTTTAAATCTTTTTCTATTATATTTCCTTGGTCATCTCCTGTGTCTGTTTTTTCACCTAAGCTTATTGTTGCAATATAGGTTTTGTTATGTTCTATTAAGTATTTAGAAATTTTTGTTGCTTTTCCTATGAGTATTGGCAACACTCCTGTTGCATTTGGATCTAATGTTCCTGTATGCCCAATTTTCTTTGTATTTAATGCTTTTCTTAAAATATTTACAACATCATGTGAAGTAAATCCTTTTGGTTTATTTATAATTAATACTCCATCCATTTTCTTCTCTTTTCTTTCTAAAAGTATTTACCAAAATTGTAATTATTTTTCAATTTTCAAATGTTTTTTGCACTCTTCAACAATTCTCTTTTTGGCCTCTTCCAAAGGTAATTTAATGTTTCCTCCTGCTGCTCTTATATGTCCTCCACCATTAAACATTAAGCAAATATCTGCTACATTTACGTATTCATTTGATCTCAAAGAAATTTTATATCCGTCTTTTTCAGCATTTTCTCTTAAAAATATTGATACTTCTACTCCTTCAACATCTCTTCCCATTTCTACAATTCCTTCATGTGCATCTGATTCAGCATTTATTTTTTCTTCATCTTCTCTAGAAATATATGTAAATGCAATTTTTCCATTTTCTAAAAATTCTAATCTATTCATTGCTAATTTTCTAAGTTCAAATTTATTTTTAGAAATTACTTGCAATACTCTTTTATATATATTAGAAACATTTACACCTTTATTTAATAATTCTGCAACAAATTCAAATGTTTCTGCTGATACTCCCGGATATTTAAATCCTCCTGTATCAGTTATTATTCCTGTAAGTAGACATGTTCCTATTTCCTTTGTTATTTCTATTCCTAGTTCTTCTAATACTGTTATTAAAATTTGTGCACATGCTGGTGCTGTCGGATTTACGAAGTTGTATTCTGCAAACATTGTGTTTATCTCATGGTGGTCTATTTCAATACTTGAGTTTGCATTTTGAAAATATTCTGTATATCCATTTAATCTTTTTATGTCTCCACAGTCTAATGCTATTGCTAAATCATAAATAGTTTTGCTTCCTTGAAGCTTAATTTCATCTGCTCCTAGTAGAAAGTCAAAAACTTTTGAGTTGTTAGACATTACAACTTCTACATCTTTTCCAAGTAATTTTAATCCATTGTACATTGCTAAACTACTTCCAATAGCATCTCCATCTGGCATTTCATGTGTTAAGATTATTATGCTTTTGGCTTTGTATATTTCTTCTTTTATATTATCTATTGTCAAAATAAATTCTCTCCCATCTATTAATCTTCATTTTCTGGTTTTATGTCTTTCATTATATCTTTTAAAATATTGTCTATTCTTTCTCCATATACCATTGAATCATCTAGTTCAAAAACTAGTTCTGGTGTTACTCTTAAATTTATTTTTTCTGCTATTCTGCTTCTTATAAAACCAGAAGCAGCTTTTAGACCTGCTAGTGTTTGTTTTACATTTCTAGAGTTCATTATGCTTACAGAAACTTTAGCATATCTTAAATCTGGTGAAATTTTTACTTTGGTTACGCTAATCATTCCTGTAACATTAGAATTTTTTACTTCATAGTTAATTATATTACTGATTTCTCTTTTTAATTCCTCATTAACCCTAGCTAAACGGTTATTACCATTATTATTTTTTTGCATTGCATTTCTCCTTGTATAAATATATTTTCAATGTGTTCTGCCTCTTATTTTACTTGTTCCATAACAAAAGCCTCAATAACATCCATTTCTTTTAAGTCGTTAAAGTTTTCTATTTGAATACCACATTCGAATCCATGAGCAACTTCTTTTGCATCGTCTTTCATTCTCTTTAATGAAACTAATTTACCTTCATGAATTACAACATTGTCTCTTATTACTCTTACTCCAGCATTTCTTGCTACTTTTCCATTTGTTACATAGCATCCTGCAATTGTTCCAACATTAGAAATCTTAAATATCTGTCTAACTTCAGCGTTTCCAATTACAACTTCTTTATACACTGGGTCTAATAGTCCTTTCATTGCTGCTTCTACGTCTTCAATTGCATTGTATATTACTGAATATGTTTTTATTTCTACATTAGACTTTTCTGCCTTATCTTTTGCAAGTGGTTCTGGTCTTACATTAAATGCAATTATTATAGCATTTGAAACATCGGCAAGTGTTACATCTGATTCTGTAACTGCTCCAACATTTGCGTGTATTACTTTTACTTTTACTTCGTCATTAGATAATTTTTCTAGTGCTGATTTAACCGCTTCTACAGAACCTTGAACATCTGCTTTTACAATTAAATTCAATTGTTTTAAGTTGCCTTTTTCTATTTGACTAAATAAATCATCTAAAGTAACTCTTGATGTTTCATTTAGTGATTTTTCTCTTTCTTTACTTTTTCTTGTTTCTATTAAGTGTTTTGCTGTTTTCTCGTCTTCTACCTCATAGAATGTTTCTCCAGCTTCTGGAACAGATGAGAAACCTGTTATTTCTACTGGTGTTGATGGTCCAGCCTTTTTAAGCTTTTTACCATTTTCATCTGTCATTGTTCTAATTCTACCAATTGTAGATCCAACTATAATTGTATCTCCAACATCAAGTGTACCACGTTGTACAAGCATTGTTGCAACTGCACCTTTTGTTTTATCAAGTTTAGCTTCTATTACAACACCTTTTGCTTGTTTATTTGGATTTGCTTTTAATTCTTTCATATCTGCAACTAGTAGTACCATTTCTAATAGTCCATCAATATTTATTTTCTTTTTAGCTGAGATTTCAACAAATATTGTGTCTCCACCCCATTCTTCTGCAACTAAGCCATATTCCATTAATTCTTGTTTTACTTTTTGAGGGTTTGCACCTTCAACATCTATCTTGTTTATTGCAACAATAATTGGTATGTCTGCTGCTTTAGCATGGTTTATAGCTTCTATTGTTTGAGGCATTACACCATCATTTGCTGCTACAACTAGTATTGCTATATCTGTAATTTGTGCTCCTCTTGCACGCATAGCTGTAAATGCTTCGTGTCCTGGAGTATCTAAGAATGTAATTTCTCTATTATTAACTTTTACTTTGTATGCACCAATTGCTTGAGTTATTCCTCCTGCTTCTCCTTCGATTACATTTGTTTGTCTTACTGCATCTAGAAGTGAAGTTTTTCCATGGTCTACGTGTCCCATAACAACAACTACTGGTGGTCTTGGAAGTAAATCTTCTTCTCTATCTTCACTTTCATCAAATAGCTTTTCTTCATCTGAAACAACTTCTTTTTTAACTGCTGTTACTCCAAATTCTTGTGCAATTAAAAATGCTGTATCAAAATCCACTTCATTGTTGATAGTTGCAAGTATTCCATAACCTAATAATTTTTTAATTATTTCTCCACTAGTTTTCTTTAATTCTGTAGCTAAGTCTTTTACAGAAATACTTTCTGGAATTGTAATTTCTGTTAATTGGAATATTTTTTGTTTATTTCTTTCTTCTGAATTATCTACTTTTTTCTTATTTCTTTTTCCTCTTGTTGTTGTTAAATCGTAGTAATCAAGCATTGATCCTTCATCAAACATATTTGATAGCCTATTTTCTTGTTTTAGGTCTTTTAGTTTATGGCTACTAAAGTCTTCATAATTATTTCTTCTAGTTTTATTATTTTTCTTGTTTTGTTTGTTGTCATCATATTTATTATTATTTTTTTGTTTATCTATTGCTTTGCTTGCATAATCTCTAACGTTTTCTTTTTCTCCAACATCAGCAGACATTATGTTTTTAATATTTTTCTCTACTCCACGTTCATCAAGAGGTCTTCTTTGTCCATATTGTCCGTTTCTATTATTAAATGGTTTATTATTTTGGTTTCCAAAGTTTCCATTTCTTCCATCTTTATTAAATGGTCTGTTTTGATTTCCAAAATTGTTTCTTCCGTCTCTGTTGTATGGTCTATTTTGGTTTCTGAAGTTATTGTCTCTTCCTTCTTTGTTATATGGTCTGTTATTTTGATTTCCAAAAGAATTATTGTTGTTTCTTCTTTCTTTGTTAAATGGTCTATTATTGTAATTATTATTTTCTTCTTGTTTCATATTATTTTCTTTTTTTTCTACACTTTCTTCAACATTTTTTTCCTCAACAATTTCTTTTGTTTGTGGTTTTGGTGTTTCAACTACTACTTTTTCTTTTTTTATCTCTGGTTTTAGTTCTTCCTTTGGTTCCTCTTTTTTAGAAATTCCAAACAACTCGCTTACTGACATTGGTTTTGTTGGTTTGTTTCTATACACAATATTGTAGTCTTTTTTCCTATCTCTTTCCACAAATCCCACATCTTTTTTCTGAACTCGTTCTTGTTTTGGTTTATTTATTTTCTCTTCTTCTTCATTCATTATTACTTGTCTTCTAATAATAACTGGACCAGATGTTTTTTCAGTAACTTCTTTTTTTACTTTTCCAAAACTTTCTTCCAATTTTTTTGCATCACTATCTTCAAGTGTGCTTAAATGGCTTTTTACATTAATTCCTAATTCATTTGCTTTTTCAACTAATTCTTTACTATTTATCCCTATCTTTTTTGCTAATTCATGTACTTTTATTTTACTCATACTTTTCACCCCCATGTTTTTTATTAGTTATCTTCATTTTGTTTTTTTCTCTCAATAATTACACCCCTTATATTCTCATAAAGTTTATTATCTATTTTTGTCTCAAAAATTCTTTCTAATCTTTTGGTTTTTATTGCTTTTTCTAGGCATTTTATGTCGTCACATATATATGCACCTCTGCCCTCGGCTTTTCCTGTTTCATCAACAAATATCTCTTTATTTTTATTAAAAGCCAATCTTATTAGTTCTTTTTTATCTTTTTTTAAATTACATCCCATACATGTTCTTTGAACTATTTTTTTCATTATTCTTCAGTTACCTTCTCATCTTCGCTATTTTCTTTATTTTCATTATATTCTAATAGTTTTCTAAATTGTGATTCACTTTTTATATCTATTTTCCATTTTACAAGTCTTGCTGCAAGTCTTGCATTTTGTCCAGCTTTTCCTATTGCAAGTGATAATTGGTCATCTGGCACTATTACTTGTGCAAATTTTTCTTCTTCTTTTACATCTATAGCCATTACTTGGGCTGGAAGTAATGCTGCTGATATAAATGTTGCTGGGTCTTCGCTCCATTCAATAACATCAATTTTTTCTCCATTTAATTCATTTATAATGTTTTGAATTCTTATTCCCTTTGGTCCTACACAAGAACCTACTGGGTCAATATCTGGATTTGTTGAGTAAACTGCAACTTTACTTCTGTTTCCTGCATCTCTTGATACACTTTTTATTTCTATTAATCCTTCATAGATTTCTGGTATTTCAAATTCAAATAATTTTCTTACAAAATCTGGATGATTTCTAGAAACTAGTACTTGTGGTGCTCCTTTTAGTCCTCTTTCTACGCTAACTACATATGCTTTTATTTTATCGTTTACTTTATATGTTTCTGTAGGGATTTGTTCTTTTACAGGCATAATTCCTTCAAGTTTTCCTAAGTCTAGTACTACTGTTCCTCCGTCTGCTTTTTGTATTATTCCAGAAACTATTTCACCTTTCCTATCATTATACTCAGTAAATACCATATTTCTTTCTACTTCTCTTATTTTTTGCATTATAACTTGTTTTGCTGTTTGTGCTGCAATTCTTCCAAAGTCTTTTGGGACAATTTCTATGTTTATTACATCTCCAATTGATGCATTTTTCTCATATTTTTTTGCTTCTTCTAAGCTTATTTGTAAATTGTCATTTTCTACTTCTTCTACTACTTCTTTTTGACTATATACCTGTATTTGTCCATTTGTTTCGTCCATTACTACTTTTACATTTTCCGCAGAATCAAAATTTTTCTTATATGCAATAACTAATGCATCTTCTATTGATTGTAGAAGATAAGCTTTTTCAATTCCTCTTTCTTTTTCTAATTCCTCCATTGCTGTAACTAATTCTTTGTTATCAATTGCTTTCATTTTTTAATCATCCTTTCTATTACCAATTATAAATTGTTTTTATTTGTGAAATATTTTTTCTTTCTAACGCTATTTCTTCTTCATTCGTTTCTATAATTACTTCATTTTCATTAAAGTTCTTTAAAATTCCTTGATATTGTTTGTTTTTATTTATTGGCTTAAATAATTTCACTTGTACTTCTGTTCCAATGTTAGCTTCTAGGTGTTTATCTTTTTTTAAGACTTTTTCCACACCAGTAGAAGATACCTCTAAAAAATATTGCTCTTTAATATAATCTTCTTTGTCTAATATGTCTGTTATTTCATTACTTACTTTTTCACAGTCATCTAATGAAATTCCATTTTCACTTTCAATATATATTCTTAAGTAATAATCTTTTCCTTCTTTTACATATTCAACATCATATAGCTCATAACCTAAATTTTCTATTCTTGGAGCTATTAGTTTTTCGACTTTGCTTTCTATATTTGTCAATATTTTATCTCCTTTTCAAAACTTAAGAGTGGGAATATTCCCACTCTTTTAGTCTTTATTTATATTTGCATTACTATTATACCCTTCTTTTGCAGAAATTGCAATAGTTTTGCAATTTTTTTTAATAAATTTCTATTCATCTACTTTATTTTTTTCTCTCATTAATTTTTCATAACATTTTCTGCAAACTGGTATATAACAATCTTCTCCAACTAGTATATCACCTGTTTTATTGTCACCTTTATAATATGTGTATATTGCATTGTCGTTTCTGCATACTTCACATACAGATGTAAGTATTTGAACATTATCAGACATACATAAAAGGTCTCCCATATTTCCAAATGGTTTTCTTTCTGCTGTTAGGTTTAAACCTGCTATATAGAATTTCTTACCTGAATTTGCTAATCTATATAACTCTTTCAAGTCTCCTTTTAAGAATTGAAATTCGTCTATTACATATACATCTGCATCATAGTTTTTTATTTCGCTTATGTCACCAATTGCTATTGCATCTGTTTTATAACCTTTTCTGCTAACTACTTGTACATCTGAAAATCTGTCATCTATTTTTGGTTTAAATACTTTTATATTTTTACCTGCTATTTCTTGTCTTTGTGCTTCATCTAATATTTTCTGTGTTTTTCCGCACTTCATTGGCCCTGTGTATACATTTATATCTCCCATTTTTTGCATCCCCATTTTTTATATTTTTAACAGACATATTTGTATCATATAATTAGTATTTTGTCAAAACATTTTTCCTTCTTTTCTAACAAAATTTTTATGCAAAGTTTTTGATTTCTTCTTGGATTTTTTGTACGAAGTCTTCTATGCTCATTTGTCCAATGTCTCCATCTTTTCTTGAACGTACTCCAACTGCATTTGCTTCTACTTCTTTATCTCCTATTATTAACATATATGGTATTTTTTGAAGTTGTGCTTCACGTATTTTATATCCTATTTTTTCTTCTCTTTCATCTAGTTCTACTTTTAAATCTAAATCTTCTAGTTGTTTTTTTAGTTTTTCAGAATACTCTTTATGTTTATCTGCTATTGGTAATATTCTTATTTGCACTGGTGCAAGCCATGTTGGGAATGCCCCTGCGAAATGCTCTGTTATTATTCCTATAAATCTGTCAAATGACCCAAATATTGCTCTGTGTATCATTATAGGTGTCTTTTTGTTTCCATCTTTGTCTATATATGAAAGATTAAATCTTTGTGGTAATTGAAAGTCTAATTGTACTGTTCCCATTTGCCATTCTCTTCCTAAACAATCCTTCATTTTTATATCTATTTTTGGGCCGTAGAAAGCTCCGTCTCCTTCATTTATTCTGTAATTTCCTTCTCCGCAAATTTCGTTTAAAACTCTTTTTAAATCTGCTTCTGCCTTATTCCAAGTTTCAATTTCTCCCATAAAATCTTCTGGTCTTGTAGATAATGTTAATTGATATTCTAATCCAAATATTCCATAAAGGTAGCTTGCAATTTCTACTATATCTTTTATTTCGCTTCCAATTTGTTCTTCTGTTACATAGTTATGAGAATCGTCTTGTCTAAACATTCTTACTCTAAATAATCCGTTTAACTGACCAGATTTTTCATTTCTGTGTATTACATCAACGTCATTAAATCTTAGTGGTAAATCTTTATAACTTCTTAATTTTGATTGATATATTTTTATTGAGTTTGGACAGTTCATTGGTTTTAATGCTTGTTCATTTCCATCTGCATCTGTTAGAACATACATATCTTCTTTATAATGGTCCCAATGTCCTGATGTTTTCCAAAGTACACTACTATTTAATTGTGGACCTGAGAATTCTTGGTATCCTCTTCTTTTATGTTCTTTTCTCCAAAAGTCAATTAATGTATTCATTATTGTAAATCCTTTTGGCATCCAATAAGCCATACCTGGTGCTGTTTCATCAAAGAAAAATAGTTCTAATTCTTTTCCAAGTTTTCTATGGTCTCTTTTTTTAGCTTCTTCTATCATATTTACATATTCATCTAGTTCACTTGATTTTGGGAAAGCTATTCCGTAAATTCTTTGAAGCATTTTATTTTTTTCATTTCCTCTCCAATATGCTCCAGATGATGATAATAGTTTTACAGCCTTTAATTTTCCTGTACTTAATAAATGTGGTCCAGCACATAGGTCTGTAAACTCACCTTGTTTGTAGAAAGATATTTCTTCTCCTTCTGGTAATTCGTTTATCAATTCTTGTTTGTATGGTTCGTCTTTCATAAGGTTTAAAGCATCTTGTTTTGGTAAACTAAATCTTTCAATTGGTAAATCTTCTTTTATTATTTTTTTCATTTCTGCTTCTATTTTTTCTAGCATTTCTGGTGTAAATGGTGTGTCTGTATCAAAGTCATAATAGAAACCATTATCAATTGCAGGTCCTATTGCAAGCTTTATTTCTGGGTATAATCTTTTTATTGCTTGTGCTAAAACATGTGATGTTGTATGCCAATATGCTTTTTTCCCATTTAAACTATCAAATGTTAAAATATTTAATGTACAGTCTTTATCTATAATTGTTCTTATGTCTTTTACTTCTCCATTTACTTCTGCACATGTTGCAACTCTTGCTAACCCTTCACTTATTTTTTTTGTAATTTCTAGTATTGATAGCCCTTTTTCTACTTCCATTTCAGAACCATCTTTTAATGTGATTTTTACCATAAAAATTCCTCCTTTATTTTTATTATGTCTTGCTTTTGGTGTTGCAGGTCGCTGAGGGCGGTGCCTCTAGAATCTGCGATTATTTAATGAAAAAAGCACCCCTAAAGATGTTTTTTTTCATCTTTAGGGGTGCTTTTATAACACGGTTCCACCCTAATTTTATCTTAATTTTAGATTATATCGCATCTTACACGTCTAACTTTTAATTAGAAACTCCGAGGTAGTTTTTCAAATACGTTTTCTAAGATTAGCTTTCAGCGCACCCACTAATCCTCTCTGTTAGTAACCTTTATTTTACTTTGTCTCATCATCGTTTTTTATTTTCACTATTACTATTATACTCTTTTTATGATGTTTGTCAAGTAGTTTACTTGCAAAACCTATGATTTCCTATTACTACTGTTACTGGTCTTGACCATATCCATGGGTTTGTTGCTGTGTTTGGATTAAAGTAATATATTGCTCCATAAGTAGGATCCCATCCGTTCAATGCATCTTGTGCTGCATTTTTTGCTGTTTGGTTTGGAGTTAAATTTATTTGTCCATCACTTACCACACTAAATGCACCAGATTGATATATTACGCCTGCAACTGTGTTTGGAAAAGATGAGCTTTTTACTCTATTTAATACTACTGCTGCAACTGCGACTTGTCCGAGTGTAGCTTTCTCCTCTTGCTTCTGCATATACTAATCGCGCCAATAAATTTAAATCTGATGTGTTACTACTTGCACTAGAACTACTGCTTGATGTATTTATTCCCATAGCTGCTAGTGTTTTTGGTCCAGCAATTCCATCTACTGATAAACCATTTTTAGATTGAAACCATTTTACTGCTGCAAGCGTTTTGCTTCCATAAATTCCATCTACCGACCCACTGTAATATCCCCATCTTTTTAATTTTGTTTGAATTGTTCTTACCTCTTCACCTCTAGAACCATATTTTGATAATGCTTCTACTGAATTTGTGTTTTCTTTTAAGAAAATGTTATAACTTAAAAATGAAATTATTGTTATAGCAAGTAAAATTATTGCTATTTTTTTCTTATTTCTTTGCATAATAAAAAACCACCTTTGAAAATAATTTTTTCTTATTATTTCCAAAAGTGGATTATTTATTCTATATTGCATTTTTCTATGCAAACTAAAATTCTTCTTCTGCAATATTATCATCATTATTTATTAAAACCGTTATCTTTTTTTCAGCGTTTTCTAAGAACTTATTACACTCTTTTGATATTTTCATTCCTTCCTCAAATTTTTTTATTGAATCATCTAAATTTAAGTCTCCTTTTTCTAGTTCTTGTACAATTTTTTCTAATTGTTCCATGTTGGTTTCAAAATTTATTTCTTTCATAATTTCCTCCAATTTTATTTTTATAAAGTGTGCCTTCTACAATAACAATATCTATCTTATGTCAAATGTTCCTGTTTCTACATCCACATAATACCAATATAGTGCTTTTGTTGTTTCTTTTTCTCTTACGCAGATTATATATTTTCCGTTTTCATCTTTTCCATCATAGCTAAAATAAACTGTTTCATCTTCTCCCCAATTTTCTTTTACTATTTGTTTTGCTTGTTCTTCTGGAGCATTGTCATCTTTTCCTTCTGCTACATTATTCTCCTTAACTTCATTTTTCTCTGGTTCTTCTACTACTGTGTTACTTTCTTCTAATTTATTTTCTCTATTTATTTTGTTAGTATTCTCTAATGTGTTTGCGCCTGTCTGCTTTGTTCCATCCTTTTCTGATATTTGTTTTGCCACAAATATGCCTGCTACTATTAAAACAACTATTACCACAACATATAATATTTTTTTACCCATTTCTTTTCCTCCTATAAATCATATTATTTTTGTTTGTCTTTCTCCATCATAAAATTTTAAATTTACTATATCATTTGTTTTTAGTGATTTTGCACTTTTTATTATTTCCCCATTTTCTTCTGCTAAGCAGTATCCTCTTGTTAATGTTTTTAATGGGCTTAGTGCATCTAATTTAGAAATTAATTCTATTTGTCTTTTTTGGCTTTCTTTTAGTTTCATCTTCATTATGTTTTCTAACTTCTTTATTTTTATATCAATATTAAGGTATTGCTCATTAATATTTTGTAAAGGCTGTGTAAATACTCTTGATGCCATAGCCTTGTTATACCTTAATTTCATATATTCTATTTTCTTCTTTAATGCATTTTTATACCTGTTTTGGTATGTTTCCAATTTTATTTTTATTTCTCTAACATCTGCCTGTGCTAGTTCTGCTGCAGCTGATGGTGTTGGTGCTCTTAAATCTGCTACAAAATCTGCTATTGTAAAATCTGTTTCATGCCCTACTGCAGATATTATTGGGATTTCAGATTCGTATATTGCTCTTGCGGTAATTTCCTCATTAAATGGCCATAAGTCTTCTAGTGAGCCTCCACCTCTTGCTAAAATTAATACATCAGCTAATTTTTTCTCGTTCATTACCCTAATAGCCTCAGTTATCTCCCTTTCTGCTCCTGGTCCTTGTACTGGCACTGGATAAAGTTTTATATGTACATTAGGGTTTCTTCTTGTCGATACATTTATTATGTCCTTTATTACAGAACCTGTTTTAGATGTAAGCACTCCTATTGTTTTTGGCATAAATGGTATTGGTTTTTTATGTTTTTCATCAAATAGTCCTTCTTTTGCCAATTTTGCTTTTAGTTCTTCATATTTTTTATATAAATCTCCAATCCCGTCTTTTTTCATTGCTTTACAGTATATTTGGTAAACTCCGGTCTCTTTCAAAAACTGCTACTGTTCCTAGGACTAATACTTTCATTCCGGTCTTTTGGCATAAAATTCAAAGTAGCAGTCAAGGTTTTAAACATTATGCATTTTATTAAAGAATTTTCATCCTTTAAGGTAAAATACATATGGCCTGTATAGTGATGTTTGAAATTAGATATTTCTCCCTTCACATACACATTGTTTAAGAACTCATCTTCAGCTACTTTTTGTTTCATATATTTATTTAAATCTGTTACTGTCATTGCTACAGGTCTCATCTATTCTCCTTCACAATACTTGCTAAAATTCCATTTACAAATGCTGAGCTACTGTCTTCTCCATATTTTTTTGCAAGTTCTACAGCTTCGTTTATAACTACTTTAAATGGTATTTTTGCGTATACTATTTCATATATTGCAAGTTTTAAAATTGCAAGTGTTACTTTAGATATTCTTTCTATTTTCCAATCTTGTTTTAAGTTCTTTTTTATTAATTCTGTTATATCTTCTAAATTTTCATTTACACCATTTGCAACACCTAAAATATATTTTTGCGCATCTTTACCTTCTATTTCATTATTCTCAAAAAATATATTAATTGCTTCTTCATTATTTTCTTTTTGCACCTCTACCTGGTACAAAAATTTAAATGCCATATCTCTTGCTTCAGACCTATTCATTTTGTTCCTCCAATTATAATTTATCTACTAAATCTTTTATTTTAATTTTTACACTTTCTTTGTTATTTTGAACATAGTTGCCTATATACATTCCTACAAATATAATTATTACACCAATAATGATTTTATATATTTGCAAGCATAGCGCAACTATTGCAACCAATGCGCCAATAATTGCACCTCTATATTTTAGAAAAAACTCTTTTAAATCCTTCATAGTTTCATCCTCTTTTCTAAATATTATTCTTTTACATTATTTTCTTTTTTAGTAGTTACATTTTTTATTCTAACATTTACTTCTTTTATTTCTAAATCTAAAGAATTTCTAACTGCTTCTTTTACATCAGTTTGAATTTTTGCTGCTAAGTCTTTAATAATTGCTTCTGAATATACAGATAATGTAATAAATATGCTTATCTTGTTTTCTTCATCTACATCAACTTTTGTAGTAGAACTTTCTACACTTCCAAAATTTCTTATAACTGCTCCTGTTATATTTTCCACAGTATCTTTAGAAACTAGTAATTTTCCATTTTCATTTTCTAAAAGTATTCCTTCTTTAGATTTTTCTTTTGCATTTGAACTAAAGAAAATACATTTTATTGCTAAGATAGAAAATACTATTGCCAATGTTAGTGAAACTGGTCCAAAGATGTGATCCGAAAATACTTTTATTGCCCACTCTGTAACTAATTCTATTTCTAACCATCCTGATATTATAAACCCTGTTACTAATGATAATGTTAATATAATTATTGAAAAAATTACCAAACTTATTCTATCTATTATTTTCATATTCTCTTACTCCTCTACTTCCTCTTTTTCTTTATTTTCTGTTGTGTTTGTTTTTATGCCTTGTACATGAATATTTACTCCTGAAACTCTAAGTCCTGTCATTGTTTCTACTGCTTTTTTTACTCTTCCTTGAATTTCAAAAGCAACATCTGGAATTCTTACTCCATATTCTACTATTATGTTTACATCTATTTTTGTATCTTTTTCTCCAACTTCTACTTTAATTCCTTTTGATAAGTTTTTCTTACCACTAAAAACTTCTGAAATACCTCCAGCTAATCCTCCAGCCATGCTATATACGCCTGGTACTTCTGAAACAGCAACTCCTGCGATTGATGCAACAACATCATTTGAAATTTTAATTCCTGTATTATCTGAAGATGTTATTTCATTTTCTTCTGGCTCTTTCATTTCTTTATCTTCTTCCATTTTTACATACCTCCTTAGATAAAAAATTGATATACTTAAACTTCTTATTAAGTATATCAATTTATGGTAAAATTTACAACTGTTTTTTTGAAAAAATAGCATATTTTTGCGGGTCACCGTGGGTGGCGACCCCTACTACAATTTTACATTTAATTTATGGATTTATTTTATAGAATGTCCCTAGGGTTTGTCAATATACATTTTCATTATATTTGCCCAATTCCTCCACTTAAATGGTACAAGTTTTTGTATCCCATTTTTCTTAATATATCTATTGCGTGTTTGCTTCTTACGCCCACTGTACAGTATGCAATTATTATTGCATCTTTATCTTTTAAAACTCTTGGTGCACTTCTATAAAGTTCATATGTTGGTATGTTTATTGCTCTGTTTATATGTCCTTCTTCATATTCTTGATGACTTCTTACGTCTAACAATATAACGTTAGAATAATTTTTTAACACTTCTTTTAATTCTTCTTTTGTAAGATTTTCTTTTGATCTATATATTCTTTTTATCCAATTTCTCATAAAAATAAACCCCTAATATATTTTATTAGGAGTTTATTTTTTTGTTACTTATTTAACATTTTTAATACGTTTCTTGTAATTGCTAAATTATAAATGTATAATGAAAAGCTTCCCCAAACCAAAGCCATACCAAAGCTATTTATTTTTGTTAATGAGTTAAATGCAAGAATAGCTGCAATTACATATACTGGAATTGTTCTTAATGCAAATTTTCCAATTGTTTTCCATTCTATTTGTTCTTTTTTCTTTAAATTATCTAGCATAGCATATACTAATATATAATTTAAGATAACTGCTATTAATATACCTGCCATTCCTTCTACTGTAATTACTACATTTGTGTATCTAATTGCTAATAGAAGCATTGCTATATATCCTATTTGTAAAAAAGTTGCTATAAATCCTTTTGCTTTAAATTTTACAACTAAGAATACACATGCAATTAAAAGTAATATAGATGGAACTAAAATTCCTATAATTATCATTTTTTGTTTTATTACAGGTTCTACTGTTTTTTCTTCATTGTTATATTCTATTGGTAATATTCCATTGTTTATAACTGTAGCTATAGTCTTTAATTCTTTTCCATATTCTACTAAAGTTTCATTGTCTGATGCGCTTGTAATTGGTATATATAAAATTCCTGTAGTCATTGTTTGTCCAAAATATGTCGAACTTAAAGTTGTTTCATCTAACAATACACTTACATATTTTGCATTTTCTTCTGTATGTGTATCATCTTCTTCTGTTTCATCGTGTACATGTTCCTCCGCAATATATGTTTTGCTTATTTCTTCTAATTTTTTTGCGCCCTCTTTATTGAAGTTTATTTGTAGGTATACTGTTGTAGTTGTTCCAGTTTCATTGCCTGCACCATATACTACTTTTGCAGATTTCACATCACTATTATCCATTAGAACTTCTTTTGTCTCTTTGTCTATAATGGTAAATTTACCTTGTTCAGTTAAATGCTCCAACACTTCTTCTACATTATCATTTTCTTGTAGTTTTACAGTAATTTCTCCTGTTTCTTTATTAAGGTCTAATTTATATTCTCCTACATCCATTCCTTTTAATCTGTTTTTTAATATTTTTTTTGTTAATTTATAATTTTCTTCATTTAAGATTTCATCTTTATTTACTTTTACTGTTTCAATTGTATAACCATTTTCCTCTGTGTACTCTGTTTGACCATCATCTTCAACAATGTTTCCTTCTTTGTCATATATTACTTTATTTTCAGTTGTATCTACTGTCATTTTTACTTCTCTTGTATCTGTAAATTGCATTCCCAAATCGTAATCTTTTATTATGTTTAATGTTCTAAAATCTTCCTTTTTATATACTCCAAAAAATGATGCAAATATTATTATTGCTACAAATAGTAATATTGCTATAATTCTAATTCTTTTTAATGTTTTCATGTTTTTCCTCCTATAATAACCTCGTATCATTTATTATTAATTCAAACCAAATATTTAAATATTTAGCTGCATATTTACTCATTCTTGTTCTTTCCATAAATATTTCGAAATAGTCAAGAACTGGGCAAATATTTGTGTCTATGCTTAAGTTAAGCATAACTCTTCTGTTTTCTTTATCAATTTCTAATTTTGCATCTGTTACTGCATAGTTTACTCTATCATGAATTTCGAATGATGATTTATTTGGATTTACAACCCTATCTCTATGCACATCTGATTTATCTGCTAGAATTAGTGCAGCTGATATATCACTTACTGCTGTACCTGTTGCTTCGTCATGATTTCCTATTGCAGACATTATTTCTGTTCTATCTTTTATGTCCATTCCCATTTCTTTTAAAATGTTATATGCCATAATTGCACCACTATGTGCATGGTCAACTCTGTTTACACCGTTTCCAATATCATGTAGAAATCCTGCAATTCTTGCAAGTTCAACTCTATGTTCATCATATCCTAGATCTTGTAAAATTTTGGCTGCCCTGTTTGAAACTATGCTAACATGCCTAATTGAGTGTTCTGTGTACCCTAGTGCATTTAATTGTCTTTGTGCTCCAACAATTAACTCTTGCACTTCTGGATTGTTTTTTACATCTTCAAAAGTTACCATTCCATACCTCCAATTTTTAAATTTTATTATATTTAAAGTAGCCACATGTAGAGAGACCATATTTAAGTTTCATCATCATACAAAAATTTTAAAATCTGAGCTTTTCGTTCTTTTTCTGTTGGCAAAGGATTTTTGCTTGATGCACTTCTTTTTAATATTTTTTCTTCATCTATAACCTCATACATATTTTTCTTCTTTTTAGGTGGTTTTTCATAAAATGTTACATTGTTTGGTTCTGGTCTCACATCTGTGCTATTTTCTTTCATTAGTTTACTCAACATTTCTTCTACTTTTTTGTTTAAAAGTTCTTCATTTCCTTTTTGTATCTTCTTTAGTTTTTTGTTTAATAATTCTTCCATTTCTAGTTTTTGTAATTTCTCTCGTTCTAGCATTGAAAGATTCAAATTGTTTATAATTTCTTCTGTTTCTTGTGAATTATTGATTTTTTCTATTTTTGCATCAATATATGCCTTTATTTTTGCCTGTAAATTTCTATTTTGTTCTAAGCTTTTCTTTTGTGCATTTAAAAGGTCTTTACTAATTTTAGCTAATTCATTATTGACCTTTGTTACATATTTATTATAATCTTTTTTCAAAAGTTCTATATCTTCATTATTATGGTTTTCCAAAGTAGATGTAACTTCTTGTTTTACTTTTGATATTTTTTGTCCTATTGTAGTGATTGTATCTTGCATTTCATTTTTTATGTTTTCAACTGTTTCTGAAATTTTTTCTAATTCTGCCTTATTTTCATCATGATTGTTTATTATTTGTTCATTTAGTTCTTCTTTTATTTGTTCAGATGTAAGCAATGTGTTTTTTATTTTTTCTTCTAATTTAATATTTTTATTTTTTGAAATATTTTTTAGTTTATTTATGGCTTCTTTTGTCTGTGCAATTTGTTTTGTTAGGTTCCCTTCTACTCCAGCAATTGTCATCTCATTGTTTTGAACATTTGTATTTATTGTTTGCATTTTTTCTTCTAGTTCTTTTATTGCACTTTCATTGCATTTTTCTTCCAAAATTGCATTTACATTTTCTATTTCTTCTGCAAGTTTATTTTCTATTCTATTTGATAATTCTGTATTATTTTTAATATCAATATTGGCTTTCTCTAATTCTTCGGAAATCTTTTTATATAATTTATTTGTTTCATTTCCATTTTCCTTAATTTTTAAGCTTATCTTTTCTGTTTTATCCTCTAATGCTTCATTTGCTTTTTGTGCTACTGCTTCATTATCATTCAATTTTGCATTTGTCTCTTGGATTGCCTTTGTTAATTTTTCCTCCAACTCGCCTATTATTTTTTCAGTATTTTGTATATTTTGATTTGCTGTTTCAAAATTTTCTTTTACTTTTTCGCCTAAAGTAACTATGTCATTTGTATTATTTTCTATGTTTAAAGTGTTTTTTTCATTTTCATTTACAAGCACAGTTTGCATACTAGAGATTTCTTCTATTTTTTCATCTAGTTTTCCACATTTTTCTTTTATTTTCTTATCAAATTTACTGGTTACTCCCAAGTAATTTATTTTACCAATTTTTTTATCTGTTTCTTTAAATTCATTCTCTATTTCTTTTTTATGTTCCTCACTATTTTTTATGAGTTGGCATAAAGATTCACTCAATGCAAGCACTTTTTTGTCTGTTTCAGATAAATTATTATTTATTTTTGCAATGTTATTTTCATTTTTTTCTAGAATTTTACCTTGTTCCTTATATGCTAGTGCTTGTGATTCATTAATATTGTTCAACTGTACAGTGAATTTTTGTTGTTCATTTTCTATTTCTTTTTTTATCGATTTTGTAGCATCTTCTAAATTAGCTTTATAATTATTTTCTATATTTTTAAAGTGGTCTTCAAGATTTTTTGTTATAGTAGATTTTTGAATATCTTCCCCAAATCTTGCAGATACATAGTCTACTAATTCTTCAATTTTCTCGTTTTGTTCTGCTATTTGTGCATTAAATATTTTTTTCTGAAATTCATACATTTTTTCTACTTCTTCTGCACTTATAGAATTATTACTCTTTTCCTTATTACCTTTAAACATATTTTCTCCTCAAATATATTTTTACATATATACTTTTATCACAAAAATTGCTTTGTGTAAATATTTATTTAAAAAAAAGAACACTTATTGTGTTCCTTCTAATTTCTTTTCATTTTCTATTATAGTCATTATTATTTGTACTGATTTTTCTAAGTCATTATTTTTTAGAACATAATCATACATGCCAATTTTTGATTCTTCATAATCAAATCTATTTAGTCTTAATTCTATTTCTTTTATGCTTGGTTTGTCTTTTCTATGTTCTAGCCTTCTTCTTAATTCTTCTTTAGGAACTCTTAAAAATATTGTTACCACTTTAGTATCTTGTTTTAATATTTCAATTAAATTTTCTGTTCCATTAACATCCATATCTTTCACTATTATTTTTCCACTTTTGATTTTTTCGTTCATAAGTTTTCTAGATGTTCCATAATAGTGTTTATGATGAAGGCTATATTCATATAATTCATCATTTTTTATCATTTCTTCGAATTCTTCTGTTGTAACATGATTATACATTGTTCCTGGGACTTCGTCTATTCGAAGTGGTCTATCTGTATATGATGGTAATGATACTACATTATCCATTCTATTTATCAATTCTTTTTTTATAGTGTCTTTTCCTGCTCCAGACACTCCTGACAATAATACTAGCATTCTATTTTCACCTTGCCTTCTGCAATTTCATTAGCTGCTAAAGTTACTGTTGATTTTTCTTTTACTTTTGTTAAAGGTTTTTCACCTTCTGCTAGTTTTCTTGCTCTTTTTGCTGTCGCTATTACTAATTCAAATCTGTTATCTACTATTTTTAGTAAATCTGTAACTGTTGGCTTAATAATCATTTTTATACATCTCCTTTTATTCTATATTTTGTACTTGTTCACGGATATTTTCTATCTCTGTTTTAATGTCTACAACTAAGTTTGTAATTTCTAAATTATTTGCTTTAGAACCTATTGTGTTTGTTTCTCTATTCATTTCTTGAATTAGGAAATCCAGCTTTTTTCCTATTGGCTCTGTTTTATTTAGTAGATCTAAGAGTTGAGATATATGGCTTTCTAATCTTGTTAGTTCCTCTTCCACAGAACATTTATCTGAATAAATTACTATTTCTTGTGCTAGTCTTGTTTCATCAACTACAGATGTTTTTAATAGCTCATTTACCCTCTTTTCTAATTTTACTACATATTCTTCCACAAGTCCAGTAGAAATTTCACTTATTTTTCCAATTTTTTCTTTTACATGTTCTATTCTTTTTTCTAAATCTTCCTTTATTTTTGTTCCTTCATTTTCTCTCATTATTAAAAAGCCTGTTATTGCATTGTTCAAACATTCTGATAATTCTTGCCATAATAAGATTTCGTCATCATCTTCAGTTCCAATATTAAGGACTTCTGGCATTTTACAAATCTCCATTATTCCAATATTATCTGTTATTCCAGTTTCCATTTGCAATTTTTTCAATTCCTCAATATATTGTTTTGCAAGTTCTGTATTTATTTTTATTTTTTTACCTTTTTCACTATTATTAATAAAAGTAATAAATACGTCTATTTTGCCACGAGATATTGAGTTTGATATTAATGTTTTTACTTTTTCTTCTAAAAAGCTTATATTTCTTGGTAATTTTATGGTTATATCACTGTATCTATTGTTTACTGATTTTATCTCTACTATGTATTCTCTGCCTTCGTTTTCGTATCTACTTCTTCCGAATCCAGTCATGCTTCGTAACATAAACATTTTCCTCCTATTAATTATTCATTTTTTTACTCGTTGTTCTTCACTTTTCTTGGTCTTCCGCGTTTTCTTTTTGGTTTTTGTTCTTGTTTTGTTTTTTCTAGCTGTTCTTGTGCCATTTCGTCTTTGCTTTCTTTTTTTATAATTTGTGTTATATCGCTTTTTTCTTGTAAGTATTTATTTTTTTTGTTTCTATATATAATAAGATTTTTTATTATATAATAAATTGTAAAATATACGCCTATCATTGAGGTAAATACATTTTTTCTGATAATTAGAATATATGGTGCTAGTAGCAGTGTTATTGATAAAAATAACATTTCTATACTTGTAATTGCTAAAGTATCATCATCTTTCTTATATGCAACTTCAAATAATATTATTGTTGCTGCCAATGAAATTACACTTAATATTTTGTATACTAGTATATTGATAGTTTTATCTAAGTTCAGTGCCATAAATCTTAAAGTAATAAACAATACTAGTATTCCTATTGCAAATAGAAAATTTTTTAATATTTTTTTATATATAACAGCTTTTGTTTCTTTATCTAATTTTCTTTCTTCATTTATTTTTTCTAAAGTTTCTAATTGTTTCTTTTTCACTTAATAAACTCCTCCAAAATCAGCTAATTCGTATAAAATAACACTTGTCATTGCAATAGCCACTGTTTCTGTTCTTAAGATTCTGTTTCCTAAAGTTACAATTTTACAATTGTTCTTTTCTAGAATTTTAATTTCTTCTTCTTCAAAACCACCTTCTGGTCCAATTATAATTGCTATTTTTAAATCCTTTTTTGGAAGTTTTGATAGGACCTCTTTTAAGGTAGTATTCTTTTCATTTTCATAAGGCACTAATACTATATCATAATCTGCTAACATATTGCAAATATTTTTCATATTAGTTACACTATTTATTTTAGGGATTAAATCTCTTCCACTTTGCTTTGCAGCAACCTCTGCAATTTTTTGCCATCTTTCTTGTTTTTTTATTGCAGACTTTTCATCTAATCTAACAATGCATCTTTCCATTTCCACTGGTGTTATCTCTTTTACTCCAAGTTCTGTACATTTTTGAATTATAAGTTCCATTTTTTCAGCTTTAGGAAGCCCTTGTAAAATATTTATATGCACTCCTGCTTCTGAATTTAAAGCAATTTTTTCAAGTATCTCACATTTAATATTTTCTTTATTCATCTCTATAATTTTACTCTTATAATTTATTCCATTTTCCTCATTGCATACTTGTATTTTATCACCTATTTTTAGTCTTAATACATTTGAAATGTGATTAACATCTGTTTCTAAAATAGTTATTATATTTTCATTTATTTGATTACTTTTAACAAAAAATTTTGGCATAATAGTTCCTTTCTTTTTCGAAGAAATATTATACCACTTTTTTCATAATAATTCAATTTTTTTATTTTTTGTCTTGAATTTATTTTACTTTTGATATACTATATTATAATGAAATGAATGTTATATCTTTATGGATAAGAAAATATATTAGAGTGTTTGAAACTCTAGCCCAAGGAGGTTTTTATGGCAAAATCTAAAACTATAAAAAATGAAGAAGTGAAAAAGGATACTGTTTCTAAAAGTAAATCTATAGAAGAACCTAAAACTAAAAAAGTTGTTGCTAAAAAAACAACAAGTAAAAAGGCTACTGCTAAAGAAACAGCTGCGAAAAAAGATACTACCAAAAAAGCTACTAAGGGTACTGCAAAAAGGAAAAATACTACTCGAAAATCTTCTAGTAGTGCAAAGAAAACTAGTCCAAAATCAGTTGCTAACATAATTGAATATTATGATTTACCTGCCACATATAACCAAACAACAGTAAAACTTCTTTTCCAAACGCCAAAGAAACTATTTGTTTATTGGGAAATCTCTGAGGCAGATAAACAAAAATATTTTGCTGAAAACGGGGACGACTTTTTTGAAACAACTACCCCTTATTTAGTTGTAAAAAACAAAACCAAAAACTATTCTTTTGAAGTTGAAATTAACGATTTTGCAAACAGTTGGTATTTTGATGTTCCAGATAGCAATTGTGAATACGAAGTTACACTTATAAGAAAAAATAAAGTTACCCAAGAATCTACTTGGATTACAGATTCAAATGAATTAGAAGTTCCCAATAATCGTATTTTATTTGAACAAAATAGGAAAGAAATTTTCTTTAAAAATGTAAAAACAAATGCTGTTATTAGTAAAACTGTTGTTAATTTACAATTTATTAATCATTTAGGAAATGTTTGCAATGCCAATTCATTTTATAAAAAGTTTTATGCTGAAGAAGATTTGTATACATTAAATAACCCTTCTTCAAATTAAATACACCACACAAAGGAGCTAATTTATGAAAGAAACTAAAGGATATGTAAGTTTCATCTTACATGCTCATTTACCATTTATACATCATCCAGAAAGTGAAGATTATTTAGAAGAAGAATGGCTTTATGAAGCCATTTCTGAGACTTATATTCCACTACTATTAAATTTCAAAAAATTAGAGGAGGAAAAAGTTGATTTTAGAATTACTATGAACTTTTCTCCCCCTCTATTATCTATGCTTGATAATAAATTACTTCAACGAAGATATATTAAATATTTAAATAAACATATTGAACTTTGTAAAAAAGAGTTAAAAAGAACTGCTAATGATGAGCATGTAAATAAACTATCTCATTATTATTTAGATAGATATTCAAATGACTTACATGTTTTTAGAGATGTTTATTCTTGCAACCTTATTGAGGCATTTAAGCATTTCCAAGATATTGGAGTTTTAGAAATAATTACTTGCGGTGCAACACATGGGTATTTCCCTATACTTTCAGTAAATGAAAAAACTATACGTGCTCAAATAGGTATTGGTGTTGAGACCTATAAAAAATATTTCGGGAAACAACCTCGTGGTATTTGGCTTCCTGAGTGTGGTTATGTTCATCAAGCAGATAAATATTTAAAAGAGTTTGGTCTAGAATATATTATTACAGAATCTCATGGTATATTATATGCAAATCCTACTCCTATTTATGGAACATTTGCTCCTATTTCTACTGAAAATGGAATTGCAGCTTTTGGTAGAGATATTGAAAGTTCTAAACAGGTTTGGAGTTCTGTTTGTGGATATCCTGGTGATTTTAATTATAGAGAATTTTACCGTGATATTGGTTATGATGCAGATTATGATTATATTAAACCTTATATTGCAAAAAATGGTGCAAGGGTTAATACTGGAATAAAATATCATAGGATTACTTCTAAACAAGGTGGTTTTAAAGATTACTATAATTTAGATTGGGCTTATGATTCTGTTTGTAAACATGCTGGACATTTTTTTGATTCAAGAGTTAAACAAATAGATGAGCTTTCATCTTATATGGATGTTCCTCCTATTGTTGTTTGCCCTTATGATGCAGAACTTTATGGTCATTGGTGGTATGAAGGTCCAGACTTTTTATATGTTTTATTTAAAAAGATTTTTTATGATGAAAGTAATTTTAAATTAATTACTCCTGGTGAGTATATTGATAAATATCCTCAAATGCAAATGTGTTCTCCTTGTATTTCTAGTTGGGGAGCTAACGGTTATAGTGAAGTTTGGTTAAACCATTTAAATGATTATGCTCATAAGCATTTGCATGTTGCCGGAGATAGAATGGTAGAACTTGCACACGAGTTTCCAAATGCAAAAGGTTTGTTAAAAAAAGCTTTAAATCAATGTGCAAGAGAGCTTCTGCTTGCTCAAAGTAGTGATTGGCTATTTATAATAACTCATGGCACAATGGTAGATTATGCTAAAAAAAGAATTAAAGACCATATTGGTCGTTTTACAAAATTATATGAACAAATTAAATCTAATAAAATTGATGAAGAATTTTTAAAGCAAATTTCAAAACAGGACTGCATCTTCCCTTTTATAGATTATATGATTTATTATTAACGGACACTCTCAAAATTTCCTTTTTCTTAATAATATATGTATATAAAATATTTTACAGTAAAAAATATACAATATATGATTTAAGAAAGAAGGGAATTTTTTTGCCTAAATCCGTTTGCATTAAATCTAATAATTCACAAGTTTTATCATACATTTCAAATGAATTAGAGCATTTTAATGTTGATAACACTTATTTTTCATGCAATAAATTTAAGAACTATAAAAATGTTATTGTTCATTACAGAGGCAAAAATTCATATGTATTTTTTTCTTCTTTATCTAAAATTTTATCCTATTTAGTTTTAGATTTATATGAAAATTTAATTATAAAGCAGTTAATTTCTTATGATTATTTTTACTTTTCTCCTTCTGAGCAAAAAGAAATTTTTAATTTATGTATAGAAAACTTAAATTATGAAGATTCCTTAGATAGGCTAGAATTAGTTCAATCCTCGTTTTTTGATTATTTAAAAGAAAATAAAAATTTAAATTTAAATGGGTTGATTAGTTTTAGATTAACTGAATATACCAAATATTTAGACACAATCATTGATATTTGTGTGAATAAATTTGTTATTGATAGAGAATATTTTGAATTTGTAAATTTACTTAAAACTTATGTACTTTCTTCTCCAAGTAATTCTGCAACTATTCATTTAGTCTATAAAAATAATGAATCTATTTTATTAGATGAAAACAAAAATATTATTCCAATGAATAATAATATTTTTAATTTGCATTATTTATCAGATATTAGTTTTTCTAGTAATGATTATGCATTAAATAATTTGCTTACTCTTCTTCCAAAGAAATTGTATATTCATTTAATTGATAAAGAAGATGAATTTATTACTACTTTAGAAAATATTTTTGATAATCGTATTTCATTATGCCATGAGTGTGATATTTGCAAATTATACAAAATTCAAAGCAACTTGTTTAATAGAAAATAATAGTTTAGTTTTATTTCAAACAAAAAGCACCTGCTCTTTAGGTGCTTTTTATAATAATATTTTAAATTTCCACTATTCCGCCTATTGCAGTATTTAAACATGCTTCATTTGTTTCAAGGTTTGTTAATGCTTTATTTCCTCCTGCTACTACTATTTTGTCTCCTTTTAATATTTGTTTTTCTTCACACAATGTTTTAACTCCAACATGTAGTAATTCATCAATTGATTCTTGTGGTTCAAATAGTCTTGGTATTATGTTCCAACACATTCCTAATTGTCTATATGTAATTTCATTTTGTGTAATTGCATATACTGGGCATTCTGGTCCAAAGCTTGTAACTTTTCTTGGCATATCTCCTGTATCTGTATATGCTACTATTGCTTTTGCATCCATACTTTCTGCTGCTCCACATATTGCATAATTTATGTTAAATTCGTAATCTCCATTTTTTAAATTGTATTGTCTATTTCTAAAACGTTTCCAGTATTTTATAGAATCTTCTACTGCTATTGCTATTCTACTCATTGTTTTTACACATTCTATTGGGAATGCTCCTGTTGCAGTTTCTCCAGATAGCATTATTGCACTTGTTCCATCAAATATAGCATTTGCAACATCGCTTACTTCTGCTCTAGTTGGTCTTGGGTTTGAAATCATTGATTCTAGCATTTGTGTTGCTGTTATAACTGGTTTTCCTTGTGTATATGTTTTTTTGATAAATTGTTTTTGAAGTATTGGAACTTCTTCCATAGGAATTTCTACACCTAAATCTCCTCTTGCTACCATTATTCCATCAGATACTTCTAATATTTTATCAAAATTATCTATTCCTTCTCTGTTTTCTATTTTTGAAATTACTTTTATGTGTTCTCCGTGATTTTCTTTAAGAACTTGTTTTATTTCTAACACATCTTGTGGTTTTCTTATAAAAGATGCTGCAATATAATCAAATCCCGCTTCTATACCATATTTAATATCTTCTATATCTTTTTCAGTAATACCAGGCAAATTAACAATAAAATCTGGTATATTAATACTTTTTCTATTAGTTAATTTTCCCCCTTGTATAACCTCACAAACTATATCTTTACCTACAATTTCTTTTACCTTAAGTTCAATTGTTCCATCATTTACAAGTATAGTTCTTCCTACATCTATTTCATTATACAAATTTTTATATGTGATAGATACTTTAGTATCATCTCCTAAAGTATCATCATTTAGAAGTGTAAAAGTTGCTCCATTTACTAAAACTGCTTTATCTTCTTTAAATTTGCCAATTCTTATTTCTGGTCCTTGTGTGTCTAGCAATAATGGTATTGGCAAACCTAATTCGTCTCTTACTTTTTTAAACATTTTTATTCTTTCGTCTTGGTCTTTATAATTACCATGTGAGAAATTAATTCTCCCCACATTCATTCCTGCAAGCATTAAATTTTTTAAAACCTCTGGGTCATCTGTTGCTGGCCCCATAGTACATACAATTTTAGTTTTTCTCATAATTTACCTCTTTCTTATTTTGTTATCCACTTTACTAAATTTAAATTTTCTGAATCTAAAAGCATATCTAATTTAGGCATTACTCTAAATGTATAGCCATAGTTTCCTCCTGTTTTCATTTGTATTTCTGTTTCATATGTATATACTTTGTTTTCTTCATCTGCTTCTTTTAGTTCCATTGGTACTATGTTTATATTCTCTAAAGTTCCATTTTCTAAGATTTTGCCACAATAAGCTTGTGTAACTATGTTTTCTAGCGCAATATTTGGAAGTTTTACTTTGCAAGCTACTTTTATTTTGTTTCCTGCATCTATTGTAATATTGTCTAAATTATCGTCTTCTTGTGTTATAACAATATCATTCCAATTTGCATATAAGTTTTGTTTTATACTATTAAATTCTGTAACTTTTCCTAAATCAGTATAGTATTTTTTGTTTAAATTGCATAATGGTATATAAAGATTATTTGTATAATCTACTAGCATCCTTGCTGTACTGTATTTTCCTCCTGTAGACATTATAGAGTTTTTCATTAAGTCCATCCATTGTTTAGATATACCATTTTCATCTTTATTATAATATGCTGGTATTATTTTATTTTCTAATGTGTTATATATACTTTCACTATCAGCAATATCTTGTTCTTCATATGAATCATATTCGCTATTTGTTCCTATTGCCCAACCATTTTTTGTATTATATCCTTCAGCCCACCATCCATCTAGTATACTAAAGTTTACAACACCATTTACAGAAGCTTTTTCTCCACTTGTTCCAGATGCCTCCATTGGTCTTCTTGGATTGTTAAGCCATACATCAACACCAGAAACTAAGTGTCTAGCTATACCTATATTGTAATTCTCTAATAATATTATTTTTCCTTTAAATTGTGGCATCATTGATATTTCATGTATTCTTTTTATTAAGTCCTGTCCTTCTATATCTCTTGGATGTGCCTTTCCTGCAAATATTATTTGTACTGGTCTTTCTTCATCATTTAGAATTTCAGTTATTCTTTCTAAATCTTTAAATATTAATGTTGCTCTTTTATATGTTGCAAATCTTCTTGCAAATCCAATAGTTAATGCATTTGGATTTAATTTTGATGTGATCTCTTTTATTTCGTCATAATGCATACCAGATTTTTTTAATCTGGCTGTAACATTTTTTCTTACTAAATCACGTAGTTTTACTTTTCTTTCTTGGTGTTCTTTCCATAATTTTTCATTAGGAATGTCTTTTATTTTTTCCCAAGTTTTATCGTCATAAATTTTATCTTGCCAATATGCTTCTAAATATTCATTATATAAATTTTTTAAGTTTGGTGCAAGCCATGAACATGTATGTATACCATTTGTTACATAAGTTATTGGAGATTCTTTTGGAGATATTTCTGGCCATACTTCACTAAATAGTTCTCTTGAAACTTCTCCATGTAATTTGCTTACTCCATTTTTCTTCCCCGCAATTCTTAATGCAAGAATTCCCATATTAAAGTGAGTTTTATTTTGTTCTCTTGGTTTCATTCCTAAGCTTAAGAATTCATCCTCTGTAATTCCTAATTTTTCCCAATATTTATCAAAATATTTTTTTACCAATTCTACTGGGAATATATCATTTCCAGCTGGCACTGGTGTATGTGTTGTAAACACTGTTTTAGATGTTACAATATCTTTTGCAATATTAAATGATACTTGTTTTTCTTCTATTATATTTTTTATTGCTTCCAACACCAAGAATGATGAGTGCCCTTCGTTCATATGGTATACTGTTGGTTTTAGTCCTAATTCTTTTAGTACTGTTACACCACCAATTCCTAAAACAATTTCTTGTTTTATTCTCATGTCTTGGTCTCCACCATATAGTCTTAAAGTTATTCCTCTATTTGTTTCTTTGTTTTCTGGAATATCTGTATCTAGTAAATATAATTTTACTCTACCTACTTCTATTTTCCATACTTTTACATATACTCTTTCCTTTGCCATTTTTAACTCAACAATTAAGTCTTCTCCTGTTTTTGTTTTTACAGGATTTATTGGTAAATTATCTAATTCAATGTTTTTATATTCTGTTTGTTGAGCACCATTTCTATCTATTATTTGATGGAAATATCCATTTTTATACAATAACCCTATTGCAACTAGTGGTATTCCTAAATCACTGGCAGATTTTAAATGGTCTCCAGAAAGTATTCCAAGCCCTCCAGAGTATATTGGCAAGGTTTCATCTAAACCATATTCAGCTGAGAAGTATGCAATTAAATCATCTTTATTTTCTGGATATGTTTTATTAAACCATGTGTTTTTGCTTTGCATATATGCTTTAAAATTATTTAAGTTTGTTTCATATTCTTTTACGATTTTCTCATCTTTTACTGCATTTTCTAATTTTTCTTGGTCTACTAGTTTTAAAAATTTTACAGGGTTTTTATCGCATTTCTCCCATAAGTCTATATCAATTTGTTTAAATATTTTCAAAAATTCTGTATTCCATGACCACCATAGGTTATTTGCAATTGTTCCTAGTTCTCCTATTTGTTTTGGTAATTGTGGATTAACTGTGATTTTGTTAAAAATATACATTTTATTTGCCTCCTTGGTTATTCTTATAAAATCTTATGTGCCTATTTTTCAATATATTTATTATCTACTAAAATTAATTTTTTGTCAATCTAAAATGCAAGGTTTTAGAAAAAAATTTGTTTTAACTATTACAACATTTTCAGCTTATATTCTAGTCCTGTGTTTCTTTTTTTTATTTCTACATTTCTTATCATAGATTCTACTATATTTTTATTTCCAAGTAATATAAGTAATTTTTTTGCTCTTGTCATTCCTGTGTATAACAAATTTCTTGTAAGGAGCATTGGAGATGCTTGTGGTACACACATTATTACTACGTCAAATTCGCTTCCGTTGTGATTTATGTATTGTTATGCTGTAGCTATGTTCTAGCTGTTCTAGTTCATTATATTCATACCACGCTTTTTTTCCATCATCAAAGCTCACTTGTAGTGCTTTTGCTGTATCATCTATATTTTCTATTCTTCCAATCTCTCCATTGAATATTCCGCTTCCATTTTGCCCATCATTTTTTTCCCAGAATATATCATAGTTATTTTTTATTTGCATTACTCTGTCGCCTATTTTAAAGATAATGTCACCATATTTCTTTTCTTCTCTTTCTTCACCATTTAAAACTTTTTGTAATACTTTATTTAGTTCTTTTGTTCCAAATGTGCCTTTTTTAGTTGGAGTTAATACTTGAATATTTTCAAAGAAATCATAATCACCATATTTTTTTAATCTTCCAGAACACAATGAAATAATATCTGATAACATTTTTTCTTGATTTGTTTCATTTATAAAGAAGAAATCATTTAAAGATTCTTCTGTTTTATTATCATCAAAGAATTCTTCTCCATTATTTACTTTATGTGCATTTGTTATTATTTCACTCTTTGCAGCTTGTCTAAATATTTCGTTTAATTCTATTGTTGTAATTTTGCCAGAATTAATTATATCTTTTAAAACATTTCCTGCTCCTACTGATGCTAGCTGGTTTACATCTCCTACAAGTATCAACTTTGTGCCTAAATAAACTCCTTTTAAAATATAATTCATTAAAAATGTATCTACCATAGACATTTCATCTATTATTATTACATCTCCGTCTATTGGAGCTATTGGATAGTCTAGCTTTTCGACATCTAGGGTTTCTTCCATTTTTCCTATTTCTAAAAGCCTATGTATTGTGCTTGCTTCTTCTCCTGTTGCTTCACTCATCCTTTTTGCTGCTCTTCCGGTTGGTGCACAAAGTACAACTTTTTTTTGTTCATATTTTTTATATAATTCTATAATAAATTTAATTATTGTTGTTTTCCCAGTACCAGGTCCACCTGTAATAATACATACATTGTTTTCATTTACCGCTTCTATTGCCTCTTTTTGTTTTTCAGATAAAAATATACTTGCCTCTTCTTCTATTCCTTTAAATTTAACTTTAAAGTTTTTTACTTTTTTTATATTATCTGCTTTATTTAAAGCCATCAATCTATCTGCTATGAATTTTTCTGCAAAATAATAAGTATTTAAATATGCAAAAGTTTCTTCTTCTCTTTCTTCTATAATAACCTTTTGCTGTACATTTAAATTAATCAAAGCTTCTTCAATATCATTTTTTTCTACTCCCAAAAGGTCTTTTACAAATTTTATTAGGTTTTCTTTTACCACACAAGTATGTCCATTATTAGAAGATATTGTAAGGCTATATTTTATAGCACTTTCTATTCTTTTGGCATCATTTTGGTTTACTCCTAAGTCCATTGCCATTTTATCTATTTTATTAAAATCTACTCCATATGTTATATCTAGCAATATATATGGATTTTGTTCAATTTGCTGTACTGCATCTTTTCCAAGCATTTCATAAACTTTTTTACTATTTTGTGCACCTATTCCGAACTTTTCTAAGAAACCTACTATTTGCCATAATTCCCATTTTTGCACAAATTCTTCTGAAATTTCAATTGCTTTGGTTTTTGTTATTCCTTTTATTCTTGCAAGTTTTTCTGGTTCCATTTTTATAATAGCAATTGTTTCTTCTTTAAATTTATCTACAATTTTTTTTGCAGTAGCAGGGCCTACTCCTTTTATTGCTCCACTTCCTAAATAATTAGTTAATGCTTCTAATGTTTGTGGCATTATTTTTTCAAATGTTTCTATTTTAAATTGTTCTCCATAGTCTTGGTGTGTAACATATTTTCCAAATAGTTTAAGGCTATCTCCTTTATTTATAAAAGGTAAATAGCCTACAACTGTTGTTATTTCATTTTCCATTGTAAATTCTGCTACAGTATAACAATTTGTTTCATTTTGATATATTATTTCTGTTATTTGTCCTACAATTTCCAAAGTTTTCTCCTTAAGTTTTTTATTTCAATTAACATAAATCCCCGCCTTGGCCGTTTCTATAGGGATTTTAAGGACCTGCTCCTAGCAGGTGGGTGCCCTCCTAAATACTCATGGGCTTCTTACTATATATGTGTAAGCATGCACGCCATACTCAGAGTCCAGGCTCCCTTTCCTTATATGTTGGTTCTAAAATACCTATTTTTTCGTACCACGCAGGGATATTATTATTATATACTAATTTTCTTTTTTTGTTACATGTTTTTTCTTTAATTTTATAATTATTACTATAGCTGCTATTATTACCACTACTATTACTAATATAATTGCAATTGATAGCATATTTATTTCTTCTGCTACAAATTCTATTTTATTCATTTTTCCTGCTGTTAAGTTCCAAGTTAATTCTTTTTGATTTTTAGATATTTCATTTGCATTACTTGTTTTTACTTTTGCTGGTAGTTTTATTTTATAAGTCATTTCTATAGTTTCTTCACTTTCATTCATAGTAGTTAAATCTATTTGCGTATTTTGTGAATATCTTACAATTAAAAAACCTTTTTCAATTTTAATTCCATTATTTTCTGTATCTTTAACATATTCTTCTCCAAAAGCTTCTTGTAAAGAAAAGTCTTTTGATAAATCTTTTACATGTTTATTAGCCTTAAATCCTGATATATTATCATTTTCATATGCTTCTACTGTATATGCACTTTTTTCTGCTTGTTCTTTCATTGATGATATTACATCTTCTGCTGAAATATTTAGTTGTTGCAAAACATCTTTTGAAATTCCATATGTGTATGCAATTTCTCCTGACCCATCTTTATTTACTTTTACTTCATAATTAATTTGTGCACATCCTGTAAGTGTTATTAACATTATTATTAGCATAGTTATTAATCCGATTGTTTTTTTCATTTAAATTACCTCCATTAATTTTATATATTTAATATATCATGATTTTTTAATTATGGCAATAGAAAATTAATGGAATTTTGTAAAAAACAAGTGCTTAAACCAAATCTGATTTAAGCACTTGTTTTTCTTAATGAAGAGCCTTCTGGCGCTCATCATTCAGGCAGTCAGGCAACTTTTGGGGCTCGTTTTCTTCCTTTTTGGGAAGAACGTTTTCCCAATATCTGCTGTTTTTCAAGCCAGCCGGCTTTTTTTCCTGAGTGTCGTTTTTCGTTGTCTTTTCCATATGATGTTCCTCCTAAATTTTCCCTTTCGGGTTCTTAGGAATTAATTATACCATATTTTATTGAAAAATTCAAATTTTTGTAGTTTTAGCCGTCCTTTTTATGTCGGTTGGAAGATTTATCTTGCGTTTCTAATGATGACAATACCTGAGCCACCAGCTCCACCATTCATTATAACGCCGCCTCCACCGGCCACCTCCGCCAGTGTTAGCTTCACCATCAGAACCTACAGTGTAACTACCGGTTTTGACAAATACTCCACCAGCACCTCCACCGCCTTTTCCTCCGGAACCACCGTTTGGGTATGCATAATCAGCAGCACCACCGCCACCGCCGCCAGCATATTTGGTTTCACCATATGTGCCAAACTCACATGCCTCTGTGGCTCCTTCACTTCCAGCAGAACCATTACATCTATTACTACTATAATGGTTAACGCCACCTGCACCACCTGCATTGCCGCCTAGTCCTCCAGAGGATGCTGTTTCCTGCCATGAATATGAGTTACCACCGCCATTTCCTCCTTTAGCAGTAAATGAAAATGCGATAGTATCTTCTCCAGAATCTGCACTGGTTTTTGAGCCACCTTTACCACCTGCTCCACCAGCGCCAATAGTAATTGGGTAAGTAGTACCATTATCAATTGTTATGCTTTTTTCAGTAACGGCGTAGCCGCCTCCGCCGCCTCCGCCGCCATTAGGAGCACCTT
>USOV01000004.1 GCA_900556455.1 uncultured Clostridium sp.
GGCAGTGAAAAAATAAAATATATAATCCCCGACGAGATTGGGCGGACGTTTTCAATTTTTTTAAAGAGTTTGTCAAATTACAATTTATCAATAAATTTGCAGACATTATTTAAAAAACTAGAAACTTAGTATATAATCAAATAAATTAGAGGTGATATAATGAAAACAATAGTAATTACAGGCGGGGCTAGAGGAATTGGAAGATGTTTAGTAGAAAATTTTGCAAAAGATGGTTATAATATAGTTTTGAATTATAATAAATCTGAAGAACAAGCAAGGGAAATAAAAGAAAGTCTAGGAAACAAGGGTTATAGTATAGAAGTTTTTAGAGCAGATGTTTCTAAAAAAGAGGAAGTAAAAAAACTTATAGAATTTACATTAAATAAATTTAAAAATATAGATGTGTTAATAAATAATGCAGGAATTTCTAATGTAAAATTATTTACAGATACAACAGAAGAAGAATGGAACAATATAATGAACGTAAATTTAAAATCGGCTTTTTATACTATACAAGAAGTATTGCCCAATATGATACACAGAAAAGAAGGTTTAATAATAAATATTTCTTCTATATGGGGGTTAGTTGGAGCGTCTTGCGAAGTAGCATACTCAGTATCTAAAGCAGGATTAGATGCATTAACAAAATCTCTTGCAAAAGAACTTGGACCATCAAATATTAGAGTAAATAGTATAGCTCCAGGAATAATAGATACTGAAATGAATAATAATCTAGAGGAAAAAACAAAAAAAGAAATTATAGAAGAAATTCCGCTAAATAAAATTGGAAAGCCAATCGACATATATAGATGCGCAAAATGGCTAGTAGAGGATGAATATACAACAGGGCAAATTATTTCTCCCAATGGAGGCTGGGTAATATAAAAAAATACAACCTAATGGTTGTATTTTTTTATTGATCTTGAACTTTTCTTTTATAATTTCCAGAAATAAGTTTTGGAATATAATGAATAATTTTATATATTGCAAGTCTGATTTTTTTATTCCAAATATATGATTTTCTTAATCTATTTGGTCTATCTAAAGAATAATCAATATCAGATACAACTAAATCTGTACAAGGTTTTTCTAATTCAAATATATAATTTGCGTTATTATTATTATCCCATTCGTTTTTATCATTTCTAAAACAGAAGTTAAAAGTGTCGCTTTCAAGAAGCTCGATTTCTGTTTGAAAACCAAGCTCTGTTTTTTCCATTTTTACTTCATTTAAATCATCCCAATTTGCTCCAAAACCATAATGAATAAAAACTTCTTCGGAATTTTCTTCGAAGAATTTACCAGTATATGAGATTTTTACTTTTGAATTTTGTATTAATTTATCTGTATTAAAAAATATATTTCTTACTAATTCCATTTTCATACCTCTTCATCTTTTGCTTACAACATTATATTATTAAAAAATATATAATGCAAGTATTTTTTACAAAAATTTTGCAAAAAATTAGTTTAATGCAATTAAGTATGCACTTCGACTGAATGAAAAGTTAATAAAAACTAGCAAAAATGTTTAAAAAGTGTTGATAAATAAAAAAGTTAGCAAATATTTGCTAACTTTAAAAAATCTTATTTTCCTAAAACTTTTCCAATGATATAAAAATCATCTTCCTCTGAAACTGTTACTTTTGATAAAGATTTATCCAAAACAGATAAAACTGTTTTACCTTCTTTATTTGAATATTTTCTTATTAAAACTGCACCATTTAAACTAACAACAGCAATGTCACCATTAGCTAGTGGAGAGTTGAATTCAATAAAAACATAGTCTCCTTTGGAATATTTTGGCTCTAATGTTGAATCATTAACTCTAATTGCAAGTGATGCACTTGGCATAGTAGGAGGGCATTTAATAAAACTGCTGATGTTATCTACTGCCAAAACTCTATCATATGCAATATTGCTTACATAGTTATAAGTTTCTTGGTCTTCATTTAATTGTTTATCATATGTATACATTAATTGTTGATAAGGAACGTTTAAAGCTTGGCAAATATTTTTTAATGCTTTATGGCTTGGGTTCCTTTCACCTTTTTCGATGTGTGTTAAATGACCAATATTAATACCTGTTAATTTTGCAAGTTCTGTTTTAGTCATTCCCTTTTCTTTTCTAATTTTTCCAATCATATCACCAATCATAATAGCACCTCATTTTTTAATTTTACACTATTATATAAAAAAATTGTCTACTAGTAAAGATGTTTTTTGAAAAAAGTATTGACTTGTCAAAAAGGTAAGTGATATTATTGTTGCTATAAAGACAATGGAGGCGGTAATATGTATGTAAATAATTTAAGGGAAATTAGAAAATCAAAAAAATTAACAATTCAAGAATTGTCAGAACTATCAGGGGTTTCAATGGGATATATCTGCCATTTGGAAAGGGGGTCAAGACAAAATCCTTCAAGATATGTAATGGAAAAAATTTCAAAAGTTTTGGGAGAACCAATAATTAAAATATTTTTTTAAAAAATTTTTTATTATTTCATTTGTATGATATATAAGTAAATATTTATAAGGAATAAATTGGATAAAAAAACATATAATTACATTGTAAAAAAAAACTATTTATGATAAAATAAGACAAAAAATAATACATTTGAGGAGAAAAAATGGAAAATATAAAGGAATCAAAAGAAATGGGAAATGAAACAAATGAAGAAGTAATAAAAGAATTAAAACCAAAAAAGGAAGTAGCAAAACACTTAGATGAATTTAGCAATAAGAAAGATTACAAGAAAATTTTGATAATAATTGCAATAATATTAATTGTATTACTTGTTTTATCAACAGGATTTGCACTGGTAAATGCAAATAGTGAAAACATCATGGCTGGTATAACTATAGATGGAGTGAATGTTCAAGGATTAAGCAAAGAAGAAGCAAAAGTATTAATAATGAAGAAAGTAGATGAACAAGTAAATAATGAGGTAAAAATATATGTAGATAGTGAAGAGCAAACGATACTATTATCTCAAATAGAAATAATTTATGATGTGGAAAATGCAGTAAATGAGGCATATAAAGTTGGAAGAAGAAAAAATATTTTTGTAAACAATTTTGAAATATTAAAAAGTAAAATATTTGGTACTGACATTGATTTAAAAATTGAATATAATGAAGAATTATTAAATAATATAGTTAAAGATATAAAGGACAAAGTACCAGAGCCAGTTACTGAAACAACATATTGTATAGAAGATGAAGAACTTATTATAACTAGAGGGAAAAAAGGAAATACAATAAATGAAGATGAACTAAAAAATAAAATAATACAAAAAACTAATTTAAACTGTGCAGAAGATATAAAAATTGCAACATATTTAGCTGAACCAAAGGATATTAATATAGATCAAATTTATGAAGAAGTACATGCAGAGGTGCAGGATGCCTACTATACAACCAATCCTTTTAAAGTTTATTCAGAAGTAACGGGAATAGATTTTAATTTAGAAGAGGCAAAAGAAATTTTAAAAGAAGAAAAAGATGAATATGTAATACCACTAATAATTACAAAGCCTACAAAAACAACAAAAGACATTGGAACAGAAGCTTTTCCAGATAAACTTTCAACATGTGCAACAAGATATGATGCAACCAATTTAACGAGAACAACAAATTTACAAGTAGCAGTAAATAAAATTAATGGTGTAGTAGTTATGCCAGGAGAGACATTTTCATATAATAAAACTTTAGGAAAAAGAACAGCAAAAGCTGGATACAAAGATGCAGCAGGATATGCTGGTGGAAAAGTTGTTCAAATGATTGGAGGCGGAATTTGCCAAATTTCTTCAACATTATATGATGCAGTAGTATATGCAAATTTAGAAATAGTAGAAAGACATAATCATGCATTTTTAACATCATATCTTGGAGCAGGAAAAGATGCAACTGTTGTATATGGAAATTTGGATTTTAGGTTTAAAAATACAAGAAATTATCCAGTAAAAATTGAAAGTTACATGCAAAGTGGGATAGTAACAGTTAATATTTATGGAATAAAAGAAGAAAATGAATATGAAATAGAAATTTCAACAACAATTTTAAGTTACATACCATATGAAGTGATTTATGAGAATGATTCTAGTTTAGCAAGTGGAACAGAAAAAGTGACTCAAGGTGGACAAAAAGGATGCAAGAGTATTACTTATAAAATCCTTAAACAAAATGGTAATGAAATATCAAGAAGTGTATTATCAACAGATACATATAGCGCTATGAATAAGTATATAACAAGAGGAACAAAGAAGACAGGACAAACACAACCATCGGTTCCAACTGTTGCTCCATCTGAGCCAACAACTCCAGAAACTCCTGAAAAACCAGAAACACCGACGGAACCGGAAGAACCAACAAAACCAGAAAAACCTGAGACTCCAACAACACCTGAAGAAACAATAGACGATGCAGCATAAAATAAATTGTAGCTTACTGAAATCAAAAAATTGAACACATCCGCCCAATCTCGTCGGGGATTATATATTTTATTTTAATATAAATTTATGTCAATTATTATTGCGGGTCGCCGTGGGCGGCGACCCCTACATTGGCAAAAATTCATATTAAAATTACAGTAGCCCAACGAGATTGGGTGAATATTTTCAAATTTGAAAACACATAAATTTCTTTTATTTTAATTGACAAATCAATAAATAAATATTATAATAAAAAAGTGCTAAAAACGCACCATTAGCTCAGTTGGTAGAGCAACTGACTCTTAATCAGTGGGTCCAGAGTTCGAGTCTCTGATGGTGCACCAATAACGATTAAACCACATAAAACAAGGAACCTCTTTCTTTTGAAAGAGGTTCCTTGTTTACCCTTCCATTTTATTTTCCACTACTACAATTTCCTCATTCGTAACTTTATTTTCATTTTTATTTTCCTCATTATTTTCATAAACATATACAGTCTTATATCCTTGATAATTTTCTAAGACATAATTTAAAAATTTCTTTACTTTGTCTTCACCAATATAAAATGTTTTGTCGCTTACAAATAATTTTGTAGTAATATACCCATCTTCAGCTAAATCGAAACTCATATTTCTATAATCCGATAGTTTTGCACTAATTGTCATAATGCACTTATGTGGTTTCAAATTATTATTTTCAGTTTTAACATTTAAATCATCAAATAACATCTGCCAAATAATTTCATCATTTACATCTGAAAATTCAATATCCTCTTTGTGATAATTATTTTGACTATCTATATATGAATATTCATATAATACCGAACCAAAAACTATGGTTTCTTTCATGTTTAAATCTTCTATAAGTTCTCCAAGAGTTTCAGGTTGATAATAAAAATTAATATATTCATAATAATTATTATCATTTTCAAATTGTACTGCAACAATGTATTTTTCAGGAATGTCTTTTATTTTATAAATGGTGCTATTTATATTATGTTCTATTTGGTTTCGGTCATCATATCCACTTAAAATTGCTGTTCCTAAGTTTTCGCCTATTTTGTCACTTCCAATTTGTGTGCTAAATGAAAAGTATTCATTTCCTAAAAACTCCAAACTATTATATTTCCCAGTAATACTACGATACTCCCATGTAGGAACTACTCCACTACCTAACTCTACGTTGTCATTATTTACATACACCCAACGTGCATCATCTGATGTTTGATTTGACTTCAGATTAAATGCTACAATTGCAATAAGTACTATAAGTATTGGAACTAAAAAAAATATATATTTAAATTTTTTCACAATATCCACTCCTTCTATTTTTTATAAAATTATATTATAAACTTTCTTTATTAAATTATTTTTCTATTATTAGACATCTATTTCACCACCTATCTTTATTTACAATTTTTCTATTTTCAATTAAAATATTTTAAATTTTCTTAAATCATTAATTCAATAAATATTTCATATAAAATTTTTATTTTTATTATATAATATCAACATGACAATTTTATTTTATCATAAGAAGGTTTATTTTAAAACTTTTTACACAAATAATTAATATTTAGTGTTTAATTAGATAGACTATTAATTTAAGTCGTCAAACTTTAAATATTATATTATGTTTTTGGGGTATTTTTGCTACTTTGTGCAAAACTATAAGTTCCCCGAGTCCCCAGGTGTGTTGGGGTTAACTTTAATGTTAATAAAAACACTTTTCAAGTTTTGAAAAGTGTTTTTTTCAAAATATCTTAACTATTTCCACGAAGTTCGTTAACTTTATTTAAAATTGTAGAAGTAATACGTGTTCCTATTCCAGCTGTAGAAGTAAAACCTCTGTTTAGACCAACAACTCGAGAAGGTCTAGAAGGTTCTATTATCGGTCCACCACTCATACCCTCTGAGACAGTGAAATTTCCATCAAACCAGCCATCCGCAACTGACAAAATTCTACCTGTAGTGTAGAACATCAACTCACCTTGGGTATTGGTTTCTACACCATCAACAGGTACAGAAACAGGATATCCATAGCAGTTGACAGTTGTTTTTAAAAGACCTGAAGAACTATATACATCCAAACCAAAATAACCAGCAACAGACCCAATGCTATCTCCAAGCTCACAAATACACCAATCATCCTCAGCTGCATGACTAACAAACCAATTAGTTGGGTAATAAACTCTAGACCAACCTGCAGAAAGATTTTTAAAAGACGAATGATTCATATATCCTGGATAAACTGCCCAGTTAGAATGAGGAGTATCATTTCTATTCATATTAAAGACACAATGCGCATTGGTAAGAAGAAGATTTTTCCCTACCAAAATACCAGTACCACACCCTTCTTCTGTTGAAGAAACATACCACTTTATACGACAAATTGGGGTATAATAAGAGCCGGATGTATCTGAAATTAAAGAGTAATTGCTATTAGTATTTCTTAGTTGAGAAAATCTTTTAAATGCAAATGGAATATATCCTTCTATGCTACTTATTTCGGGGCTGCTGTCTATAGGAATCACTGTAGTTTCCCCTGTTTTTACATCATACATTGAAAGCGTTTCTTCTGTTTCTAAATTTTCAATATTTGTTACAGGTGTTCCCTCAAAAAAATTTAAATTTGTTTCATCAGATTTTATATTGGGTGCTACAACTGTACTTGTTGCTTGAACATTAGATGTAAATAAAATTGTCAATATTATAATGCAAAATAGTAAAATAATGAATAATTTGGTAAAAAAATTTTTTCGCATAATAATTTTTCCCTCCTTTTTTTATTTATAGAGATAATTCATTTTTATAAAATTGAGTATCTCTACATTTCTACATATTATCATTTTGAATTTTTTTGTGTCAATAAATGTAAAAAAATTTCTAAAAAACTCATTGACATTTATTTACATTTTTCGACATTTTTTAGCTTTTATTCATCTTAAATTTTTCTATTGGTCTATATAAAACAACTTAATTATTTTATATTAGCATAATATATACCTCATTAATATCATCTTTTAACGAATTAATCATTTTTAAGAGTTAGTTTCTTTATCCGGTATTTTATCTTTTTTTCCTTATTTTATAAAATTCATCTAAAGTCGCTTTTATTTACTACTAGAGTTATTTTAAGAATTTTAAATTGACATTAAATTACACTTTTGATAAAAATTGATTGATAATTTTATTGTCTAGGAAAGGGGGATTTTGATGAATAAACTCGAATTAACAAGAATAATGGCAAAAAAATTAAATGTATCTTTTAAAGTTACTGGAACATTTCTTGATACAATGCTAGATTGTATAACAGAAGAACTAGTAAATGGAGGAAAGGTAAAATTCGTAGATTTTGGTGTGTTTGAAGTAGCCAAAAGGGCGTCAAGAAAAGGATTCAATCCTCGAACTCGTGAAGAAATTATTATACCAGCATGTAATGAACCAATATTTAAACCAGGAAAAGAGTTAAAAGAAACCATAAAAAATATCCAGTAAACACTGGATATTTTTTGTTTTAGTATTGCAAATTGTGTAGAAAATAAGGTATTATGGTATAAAGAAAATACATAAAAATAAGGAGTTTAGATGAAAATAGTTAAAAAACTAATTTTGCTTATAATATTAACATTAATTGTAGTGGTAGGTATATATACAGCAATTGGCTATGGTATGTATAAAAAAGTATTAGCAGAAACACCAATTGATGTGAAAATAGAGCAAATAAAATCAAAGAAAAATTATACAACATTTGAAAACCTTCCAAAGACTTATATAGAAGCTGTAATTGCGGTAGAAGACCATAGATTTTATAAACATAATGGAGTAGACATATATGGAATTACAAGAGCAATAATAAATGACATTAGAATGTGGGAATTGAGAGAGGGAGGCAGCACAATTACACAACAACTTGCAAAGAATATATATTTTACACAGAATAGAAAATTAACAAGAAAAATTGCAGAAACATTTATGGCTTTAAAAATAGAAAAAGAATGCAGTAAAGAAGAAATATTTGAATTATATGTAAATACTAGTTATTTTGGAGATGGATATTATTGCGTAGGAGATGCGAGCCAAGGATATTTTGATAAAGACCCAATTGATATGACAGATTATGAAAGTACATTACTTGCAGGAATACCAAATGCACCATCTGTATATGCACCAACAAATAATTTTGAATTGGCAACTCAAAGACAAAGGCAGGTAATAAATAGAATGGTAGAATGTGAATATTTGACGACAGAAGAGGCAGAAAAGATTCAAAAATAAGAATTATAAGGGGACAGTGCCCCTTGACTAACCTAAAAAATCACTATATAATAATATAAGTTTGTAAAATTATAGGAGGGGCATATGATAAACGCAATTGGAGTAACATTAAGATTTGGAAAAAGAGTTTTATTTGAAGATGTAAATATAAAATTTACCAAGGGTAATTGTTATGGCTTAATTGGGGCAAATGGAGCTGGTAAATCAACTTTTTTAAAAATATTGTCTGGGGAAATAGAACCTTCAAAAGGTGAAATTTCTATAGAAAAAGGTAAAAGATTATCAACACTGAAACAAGACCACTTTGCTTATGAAAATTATACAGTAATGGATACAGTCATTATGGGAAATAAAGAATTATATAACATAATGAAAGAAAAAGAAGCAATATATGCAAAACCAGATTTTTCTGAAGAAGATGGTATGAAAGCTGCAAAATTAGAAGAAAGATTTGCAGAATTAGATGGATGGAATGCAGAAACTGATGGTGCAACACTTTTAAATAATTTAGGAATATCTGGAGAAAAACATTATAAATTAATGAGTGAAATTGAAGCAAAAGATAAAGTAAAGGTTTTGCTTGCTCAAAGCTTATTTGGAAATCCAGATGTTTTGCTACTAGACGAACCTACTAATGACTTGGATTTAAAAAGTATAGAATGGTTACAAGAATTTTTAATAAATTTTGAAAACACTGTTATAGTAGTATCACATGATAGATATTTCTTGAACAAAGTTTGCACACATATTGCAGATGTTGACTTTGGTAGAATAAAGATATATCCAGGAAACTATGATTTCTGGTACGAATCAAGCCAATTAGCTTTAAAACAAGCTAAAGAAGCTAATAAGAAAAAAGAAGAAAAAATTAAAGAATTACAAGAATTTATTGCAAGATTTAGTGCAAATGCTTCTAAATCAAAACAAGCAACTTCTAGAAAAAAATCATTAGAAAAAATAGAACTAGAAGAAATAAAAGCATCAAGCAGAAGATACCCATATATAGACTTTAAGCCAGATAGAGAGCCAGGAAAAGAAATATTAACATTAAAAAATATTTCTAAGACGGTAAATGGAGAAAAAATACTAAATAATATATCTTTTACAGTGAAAGCAGATAATAAAATAGCATTTCTATCTGATAACGAAAATGCTATAACTTTATTATTCCAAATAATTGCAGGAGAAGTGGAACCTGATGAAGGAGAAGTAGTTTGGGGACAAACTATTACACACGATTATTTCCCAAAGGATAACAGTTATCTTTTCCCAAGAGATGAATCATTGGTAGATTGGTTAAGGTGGTATTCTAAAGACCCAGATGAAACATATGTAAGAGGATTTTTAGGAAGAATGTTATTCTCTGGTGATGAGGCACTAAAAAATATAAAAGTGCTATCTGGAGGAGAAAAAGTAAGATGCGTATTATCTAAATTAATGTTATCTGGTGCAAATTTCTTGATATTTGACCAACCTACTAACCATTTGGATATGGAAAGCATAACAGCCCTAAACGAAGGAATGAAAAAATTTAAAGGAAATATGCTTTTTGCATCACATGACCATCAATTAATGCAAACAGTTGCAGACAGAATTATTGACATTAAACAAGATAAAGTAATTGATAGAGAGTGCACATATAATGAGTATTTGGGAATAGAATAAATATAATGCACATAAAAATGAATATAATTTTTATGTGTTTCCTGTTCATAACGTTCAAAAAGAAATTGTAATATTAAAAAATGAGCCTTTTTCATTCAGGCTCATTTTTAATACAATCATTTCTTTTAACTCGCTTATAAAATTTTAACATAATGTTTTATTTTTTATTTTGTATTTTTTCTATTTCATCATAATTGTTATTTAAAATTTGTAAGAACACTTCTGCAATTTGTGGGTCAAATTGTGTTCCTTTATTTTTCTCAAATTCAGCTTTTACAACATCAAGTGGAAGTGGGTCACGGTAAGCTCTCTGTGATGTCATTGCATCAAAAGTATCTGCAACTGCAGTGATTCTAGCAAGATAAGGAATATCTTCTCCTGCAAGTTTACTAGGGTATCCATGACCATCAAAACGTTCGTGATGGTGTTTTACAATCGGAATAATATCTTTAAACATAGTAGCATTTGATAAAATATGTGCGCCAATTGCTGGGTGATTTTTTATTTCAGAATACTCATCATCAGTAAGTTTGTCTGTTTTTAATAAGATACTATCAGGAACACCAATTTTTCCAATATCGTGGAATAATCCACCTAGTTTTAATTTCTTTAATTCTTCTTCAGGTAATCCCAAATGTTGCCCTATTAAGTAAGAATATTCAGAAACACGGTCAGAGTGTCCTCTTGTATATGAATCTTTTGCTTCAACAGTGTATCTTAAAGTTTCAATACTTTCTAAATAAGCTTTTTCAAGTTCGGCATATGTTGCTGTTAGTTTTTCATTTATTGCTTTTATTTCTTGCATTTGAGAAATAGCTTTTATACCAGATTCAATTAATAACAATAATTGGTCAAATTTATCACTTTTCTCACAATATCCTTGAATATCTAAACGTCTAATGGTTTCAAGTGGTGGAGCTAAATCTTTGTGACCAGTAAGAAGCAAAATGTATAAGTCAGTGTTGAATTTTCTAATTTCTTCTACTACTCTATCACCATGAATAGGTGTCATTATGAAGTCTAAAAGCATTAAATCAAAATGCTCATTTCTTACTCGTTCTATTGCTTCTATTGGATCAGTTATTCCAACAAAATGATAACCAGATTTTGTTAAAAATACATTAAGAGAATCTAAAATTCCAGATTCATCATCAACTGCAATAATTTTATATTTTGCGTCATCATTTTCATGATTATATTTTCTCATATAAAAATGCACCTCCAGTAATTTATACTATTATATTGGTAAATTCGAAAAAAAGCAACAAAAAAGAAACAAAAAGTTAAAAAATAAAAAAATGTCGAAATTTGTCGATTGGCTGAACAGCAACAAATCCAATAAAAATGCAAAAAAAAGTTGAAAGATAGTATAAAAATATGCTATAATACATGGTAGGTTAAATTTCCATTTATTGGAGGATGTTGAAATGATTTTTAAAGATTACTATAAAATATTAGGTTTAGATACGAATAAAGTTAGTATTGATGAAATAAAAATAGCATTTAGAGAACAAGCAAAAAAGTACCACCCAGATGTAAATAAGCAAACAAAAAATGCAGAAGAAAGATTCAAAGACATAAATGAGGCATATAAAATTCTATCTGGAACAGTTACAAGAAAAAAATATGATAGACAATGGAATGCAAAAGTAGGAAAAAAGATAAAAAGTCAGCAAAGAAAAGCAAGCAGAAATAACAACAGTAATATAGTCTCAGAATTTAAATCATTATTTTTCGGACAAAATCAAGAAGTACAAACTGAAAGTAAAGTATATAGAAAAATACCAATTAAAGGTGAAAATGTTGAAACAGAAATTAATGTTAAATTAGAAGATGCATACTTTGGGCTAGAAAAGAAAATATCTTTAAGAGCAGTTAATGGAAAAATGAAAACATTTAATGTAAAAATTCCTGCAGGTATTAGAAATGGAGAAAAAATAAGATTAACAGGTCAAGGAAAAGCAGGAACAGACGGTGGAAAAAATGGTGATTTATTTATTAGAGTCAATATTTTAAATAATAAAAAATTTAAACTAGATGGATGTGACATAGTAACAGATCTTTATATTTCTCCATGGGAAGCTGCACTTGGAAAAAAGGTTAATGTAAATTCTATTGAGGATACTGTAGGAATATATGTACCAGCAGGTACACAAAGTGGAGAAAAAATAAGAATATCAGGTCAAGGATATAAAGATGGACAAGGCGGAAGAGGAGACTTAGTTGCAAATGTAAAAACAGTTGTGCCCAAAGAATTAACAGAGAAAGAAAAAGAACTGTTTGAAAAATTAAAACAGGTATCAAATTTTAATCCAAGAAGTTAAAAAATGCCAAAAAGTTGACATAAATTAAAATGTGCGGTATAATAGAAAAAGGAACGCACAAAAGACAAGGGGCATTAAAATATAGAAATGAGGTGCTTTAATACATGGAACAAATAGTTAGAGGAAAACATTTTAGTATAACAGATCCACAAGGAGTAAAAACAGTAATATATGAGGTAAACAAGACAGATAAAGAAATGGCAAAAAAGGGACCTAAATTTACTATTGAAAGACTTGATTTTACAGAAGAATTGGTAGGGGAAAAAACAAAAAAAACTTTTTATGTGAATGAACCTAGACCAGAAGGAAATAGATTAGCTATTTTCTCTTTTGGGAAAGAAAAGGTTGTAATAAACAATGGTGTGCTAGAAGGAAATAAAGTATTAATTTCTAGAGAACCATTACCATTTCATTTTAAAACAATGTATTCTGAACAAGAAACGGAGTTTAAAGAATTCACATATACACCAAACTTAAAAAGACCTATATCAATAATAGATCCAGAAACAACAGAAGAAGTCAAACCAGTCTTATATTTTGATGAAGAAACAAATGAGGTAAAAGGTAAGTGCAAATTAAGACCATATAAAAGTTATTTTGCCTTTGAAGTAAGACAAGGGGAAGATGATGACTTTATGTTATTAGGGGGAAGCCCTGTTATTGAAGAATAAGGAGGATATATAATTATGTCAAAATTAGAATTACGTAAGGATAGAAAAACTGGAGAACCAGTAATAAAAAGATTGGTATCTGCAGAAAAAGCAAAAAATGAAGATTACTTAGTTATTAAGGCTTATGATAATAAAGAAAGAGAAGCTGAACAAACAGATAAAGGCTTAAGAGACTAATAAAACCTACAAAAGAAAAGGTGATGATATATGTATAAAATTAAGCATGCACTAAAAAAAGGAAAAGCAATTTTTATAGTAGTAGCGGTACTATGGATAGCATTATCCATAGTATTAATTGCGCCTGGAACTGTTAGCAAGATCGATTCAAAAGTAACCGGAGAAAGTGCTATTGATTTATTTTTTACTAATATTAGTGATATAGGTGGAAACTTAAATAAAGCATTTAGTTCTGAATATATATCAACTTTTGGAAAAGGAGAATTATATTTAGCTGTTGCTTTATTTATTTTAGCAGGAATTGGAATAATGAAATCTTTTCCTAAAAATGAATATACAGATATTGAGCATGGTTCAAGTGACTGGGCAACAGGAGGAGAGCAATATCAAATATTAAGTCCTAAAAAAGGAATATTATTAGCAGAAAAAAACTATTTACCAGTAGATAAAAGAGGAAATGTAAATGTTTTAATTGTTGGACGGTTCTGGTTCTGGTAAATCTGCATCATATGTTATACCAAATGCATATCAATTACTGGGGTCTTATGTATTTACAGATCCAAAAGGAGAATTATACGATAAAACAGCAGGGTATTTACAAGCAAAAGGTTATGATATAAAAGTATTAAACTTAGTAAACCCAAAGAAAAGTGATGGATATAACCCATTAATGCATATTGAAAGTGAAATAGATGTTGATGTTATTGCAAATACAATAGTAAAGGGACAAAAAACAGAAGGCAGTAACTCTGATCCATACTGGGACGACATGGCAGAGATGCTATTAAAAGCATTAATATATTATTTATTAGCAACAAGACCAGAAGAAGAACAAAACTTAGCAAGCTGTGCAGAACTAGTAAGAGCAGCTAATAGCAATGGAGGGGGAAACCTACTTACAGAATTAATGAATCAACTTCCATATGATCATCCAGCAAGAATGAATTATAAATCTATTGAAATTGCACCAGAAAAAACATATGGATCTATTTTAAGTACACTTCAATCAAAACTTGGAAAGTTTGATTCAAAAGAGATTGCAGAGTTAACATCAACAAATACAATTAATTTTGAAGATATAGGAAGTAAAAAGACAGCAGTATTTGTTATTTCATCAGATACTCATACAGCATATGACTTCTTACTTACAATATTCTTCTCACAAATGATACAACATTTATATGATTTTGCAGATAAACAAGGTGGAGCATTACCACAACCAACATATTTTATATTAGATGAGTTTGCAAACATTGGTAAAATTCCAGACTTTGATAAAAAAATATCTACATCAAGAAGTAGAAAAATTTCATTTAGTGTTATATTACAAAACTTAGATCAGTTGGAAGCAGTATATGAAAAATCTCATGAAACAATTATTGGTAACTGTGATACAACAGTATTCTTAGGAAGTAACTCACAAAAAACAGTAGAATATTTTTCTAAAGAACTTGGTGAAAAGACAGTTTCAAGAGACAGCTGGTCTGTAAGCAGAGACAAAAATATGTCTAGACAAGGTTATAATAAATCTGACCAAATTATGGCAAGAGCATTGATGACACCAGACGAATTAAGACGTTTAGATAATGATATGTGTATTATATTTGAAAAAGGACTAAAACCAATAAAAGCACAGAAATATTACTACTTTAAATATAATACAGCAAATTTAGTAAAACAATATGCAGTAAACCATAATGCGAGAGAAGATGTAGAAAGAGGAACATGGAGAAAATATAATCCATATAATCCTTATGTAGAGGAAAAAGAAGGAGATAAAACTAAAGAGCCAGAGACAATAGAATCTTTAGATGACTTATTCCAAGAAGAAACTCCAAAAAAAGAAAAAACTACAGATATACCAAAAGCTGAGGTAAAAGAGCAACCAGCAAAACAAGAAGAGGAAACATATGATATACAAAAAGAATTAGAAGCAAAATTTGACGAACTATTTGGAGCATTTGATGATGATAATAATTAAAAATAAAGCCACCAATAATGCATAGTCATTGTTGGTGGCTTTTTTATTCATTGTAGAAGAATTCATCATATATTTTAGTATCTAATATCCATGCATTATCACTTGAGATCTTTTGCAATTCTTCTTTTGAAATTTTTAATTTTTTAATATCAATTGTAGAAAGATCTAAAGGCGTAGTGGTAATTAACCCTCTTTTAACAATAGGGAGAAAGTTTGGAGTTAAGCCTGTTATAAAACAATTGAAATAGTTTGATGGATTAGATAGAGGCATATTGATTATTATTTGAACTTGCTCTAACTTCATTTTATCAAAACTTATATTTCTAAAATTCATGTATGCTATAGTTGGTGAACACTCAACTGTTCCTTCATAGTAGTATGCTGGATTGTAAGAGGTGTTTTTTATGCCATTATAAAAATGTGCTGAGTAAATATTACCTGTTCCTAAATCAAATTTGATAGTTGATGAAATTAATTTATTGGATGTTAGATAATATAAATATAATGTATCAGTATTAAAGGGCAGTTTAGATGTATAAATTCCAGTAATAGATGGAGCCAACTTGGAAATATCTATATCTAAGACATTGCATAATTCTAATACTGTAACAAAATCAGGAACAATCTCTCCTTTCTCATATTTAGAAATAGTAGCTTTAGTTTTGTAAATATGGTCACCAATATATTCTAAACTTAGATGTTTTAGTTTCCTTTGTTTTCTTAAAATTTCCCCTAAATTAACATTAGTAATGTCATACAAATTAATCACCTACCTAAAGTTTCCTAAAAAGATACTTTAAAGAAGAAAACTTTGTTTTTTTAAAATTTTATAATAAAAGAAAGAAAAAGTCAATTATTACGATACAAATTCGACAAAAAAAGACAAAGAAAAGATCAGACAAACACCTCTAGAGTTGCATTTTATGGATTTCTATGGTAATATAATATTACGGGTAAACATTTACTCAATAATTTGAAAGGAGGGTGCTATCATGGCATGGAAGGACAGTCAGGATTTCCGTAATGATTATCCTGGTGGATATTCCAAAAATGGAGTCGTCTACGACGGAAATGGCAGACGTATTGGCTATGTCACTGGTGATGGGGATTACCGTATCAACAATGATAAGACAAACGATGGCCAGCTCTATCACAACAAGAATTAGTAGTACCCCAATGAGGTCTGGATTTTTTTTCAGACCTCATCATTAAAAATTTTGTGAAAGGAACTGATAAGATTGAAAACAATTGTTGAATTGGATAACAATTATTATTTAGAAATAGTTAATAATACTAATAATTTGCCAACAGAGGCTATGGATATTGAAAATTTAAATTTCAGTAATGTATTGAAGAAAAACATTTTTCTAATAAAAATTAATTTTGATAATTTAGATAGAAAACAATATAAAAGAATATTAAAAAAATTACTTTTTATAAGAAATATGATATCAAAGAGTAAAGTAAAAATTGGAAGAATAGAAGAATCAAAAATACTACTAGGATATATAATAAACTATGATGAAAATAATCAACAACAAAATGATTTTATTTCAGCAATTAACGCTATTTTTTATAATACTAGATATGAGAGATATAACTATATTTATGATACAGTATGTGATTATTTAGATAGTTTCTTTTATGGGAAAAATTTGTGTGACTTTGAAAATAATAAATGTGGAGAAAAAAGAAATACTTCATCTACTACCGGATGCTGTCATCATTTTAGAATTAAATGTTTGGGCCCTTTAACTAAGTTAGTTTTGTGTGAATATTTAAATAAAGAAAATTATACTTGTGATGCAAAATGTATTGCATGTAAATTATTTACTTGTGATTATTTACAAAAAAAGGGGATTAAGTTTAGAATAAAAGATATTTTATTGTTAGATGTATTCTTTAATCCTTTACAAAAGTACCACATAAAATATATGGTATTTACTCCAAAAGATAAAGTTATAAAAAGATTAATGATATTATAAAAATGAGGCAGGGAAAAATTCCCTGCCTTTATAAATATAGATTTTATGCAGCTAAAGGTATTTCTATGTAGAAGGTAGTGCCTTCTCCTTTTTGTGTTTTATAAGTCATATTTCCATTGAAGTGAGCTTTTATATTTGAGTAAGACATAAATAGTCCAAGACCAGTTCCGTTTTTACCTTTTGTTGTAATCATTTCTTTAAATAATTTTTCTTGTACATTTTCAGGTAAGCCTCCTGCAAAATCCTGAATACTTATAAGTAAGTTATTTCTTTCTTTAGATAATGTAAAGTTTATTTCTTTATTAGGTTCACCATTATATGCTTGTATTGCATTTGAAATGATATTATTAATAACCTGAACTAAACTATTAATATTTCCATTAACAGAGGTATCTGCATCTAAATTAACAGAGGTATTTAGAGTTACTAAGGCATTTTTCAATTCATGTTTCATTAATATATCTACATGTTTTACAAGTTCTCCAACAGTAAATCCATTAAACATATTATCTGAAAAGGCTACAGCTTGTCCTTTAACAGCAGTAATAATATCAGACATATAAGCTAAGTGAGTACGTATTTTTTCAATCCACTCATCCATATCATTTGCAATTTCATGGTGGTCTTCTACAGTAACATCTGGGTCGCCAGCAGATTGCCTATATTCATTTACTAAATCAGATATTCCTTCAGCTGCACCAGAAATGGACATTATTGGAGTTTTTAAATTGTGTGCTATACCACCAATCATTTGACCAAGTGATGCTAAACGCTCTTTCTCAATAAGAATTTCTTGGTTTTCTTTAATAGTTTGCATGTCTAAATTATGCTGAGTTACATCTTTGAATAAAATAAGAGTTCCTAAGAGATTATTATTGTTTTTAATACTATTAATTTCAATATGAAAATATTTATTAATTGATTCCCAATGCTTTTCTGTTGTAATAGTAGAATCATCCATTTTAGTCCTATTAACAGCAGCAATAAATGATTCTATATCAATATCAAATGCATTATATTTTTTCAACAAATCTACAATATTTATATTTCTAATTTCAGAACTAGAAACAGAAAATGTGTCTAAAAAAGTTTTATTAAAATCTGTTATTTGCATATCCTCATTTAAAACTATATAGCTATCAGACATTCTATCTACAATTTTTTGAAGAGCAATAGGTGTTGTTTTAATTAGACCAAATTTAAATATAGCAAAAGCGAAAAACAATACAGCTATTGCAAAAGAAATTGGTGTGACATAAATTGACATTGGTAAAATGTTAAAAGTTCCAAGCACATTAATTATTAAAGGAATAATACTTCCTAAACATATTAGTAAAGATTGCTTAGAGAAAAAACTTGAGTTTTTTGCAGTATATTTAATTAAATTAAATATACTAAAAGCAATTAAACCATATGAATAGATAGAATTTACATAGAAATATGGGCCTACAATGCCGTCAGCTATGTTTGTAGAGTATTGAACAAAGAATAAGTGATGATAATCATTAGTCCATAGCATTAATAAAGATAATATAGGAATAATGAATAGTATCAAATATCGTTTTGTAAAGTTTATTTTTGTTTTTGCAAAAATAATACTAGTAAAAAAGAAAGCTACAGGCAAAAAACATGATCCAATATATACAAAGTAATCAAAATATATTGGTGGTATATCGCTAATACTGCAAAAAATGATTTGCAGTATTAGTCCTATACAACAAATAAGTAAGCAAATAATTGTAAAAAAGAATGCATGTTTAATTTGTGAGTTAGATTTAGTTTTGTATATAACATTAAAAAGTGCTAAAATTGAAATAGTAGTAATAAATAAGCTAATAAAAGCAGTAGTATTCATAAATTTATCCTCCGTATTTTTTATTTTATATATCCAATGGATTTTAAATATATAACGTATTTTTTCATATACTTTTCATTTACTTTTGGCCATTTAAATGAAAGGTTTTTTAGTATTTTATTTGTAGAATTATTTTGCAATTTAATATTTGAATTATATATTAAATCTTTATTTCCGTCAAAATCATTTATAATTCCAGAAAGAATATTTCTAGATTTATCATCTTTAGATAAAGTATTGATTCTTCTGTTGAAAGTTTCTTTATCTACAATTTTCATATCAACTTTTAGTGTTGCTAAAATTGATAATAGCTCTCTAAAAGTAATATGGTTATTGTTATAAACATGATAGATAGTAAAATTATTATTATAACATACTAATTTTACTATAGCTTCTGCACAAAAGTCAACAGGAGAAAACTCCATATATCTATCTGCCAAATAATCCGGAATACATCCTATATGTAAGAATGAATTTATTCTATTTAAAAATGCATTCTCAGAAACATTAATCTGGAATATTCCATCAGAATACCTATTAGTAATGTTTCCTAATCTTATTATTTTTGCATCTATTGTACCATTTAGTATATTTTCTAAAATTAATCTTTCTGCAATAAATTTAGTATATATATACACATTTGATAAATCCTGACCAATATAAAGGCTTTGTTCATTAAAGATTATATCTGAAGAAAGGTCAGCAACTTTATAGCTATCTGTTTCAAAAATATTACCAGAAACACTTAGGGTTGACAAATGATATAATTTACAGTTATAAGCACTACAAAATCTTATAATATTTTTAGCTCCTTGAATATTAGTTGCATTAAAAGTATCTAAATTACCATAATGTTTAACAATTGCAGCTGAATTTATAACTACATCTATAGTATTTCCAAGTTCTTCATAATATAAATCATTTAAGCCAAGTTGGTCTTCCTTAATATCACCTTCAATAACAATAATTCTATTAAAGATTTGTCTATCATATTTATTGCCAAAGTAGAAACGCAAAGTATTTAAAAGTCTTATTTGAGGGTCATTATTATCTTTTGCACGAATTAAGCAATAAACATTACATTTTGTACTCTTAAGTAAAGCATCTAATATATGGCTTCCTAAATATCCTGTTGAGCCAGTTAATAAAACATTTTTAAATTTATTTTTAGATAATTTTTCCTTACTATTAAATACATTGTTTTTTAATAATTCATTTATTTCAGTATAATCGTAATCATCTTTAAAATCATCATCTTTAGAATCGGCAGATGAAACATTTTCAGATAATTGCTTGATTGTAGGGTATTTAAAAATATCTTTATAAGATAAATCTAATCCTTTATTAAATGCTTCTATCTGTAATTTTATAGCAAGTAAAGAATCTCCACCAAGTTCAAAGAAGTTGTCTGTTATTCCAACTCTATCTATACCTAAAACTGTTTGGAAAGCTTCGGCAAGACTTTTTTGGTAAGGAGTTGTTGGCTCTTCATAAGTATTTCCGAGTATCAACTTTTACTTTACTTAAAGCTTTTCTATCTATTTTACCATTTGCAGTTAATTTAAACTTCTCTACTTGAACAAAGAAATTTGGTATAAAATATAGTGGTAGTTTTCTTTGCATAAAAGCTTTTAAGTCATTTACATTTATTTGTTTACTAGAAGAAAAGTAGCAAATAAGTTTATTATTTTTATCAAGTTGTACGAGTGTTTTATCAATATTAGGGTAAAGATAAACACAGGCTTCAATTTCTCCAAGTTCAATTCTATGACCATTAATTTTTACTTGATAATCATTTCTACCAATAAAACTGATTAGCCCGTCATTATTCCATTTTGCTAAATCTCCGGTTTTATATGCAAGTTTACAATCTAAATTAGGAATAGATACAAAGTTTTTATCAGTTAATTCTTTATTATTTAGGTATCCTCTTGCAATATTGTCTCCTGCAATATATATTTCGCCAGGAACTCCAATAGGAACAGGTTGTCTATTTTTATCTAATATAAAAATTTGCAAATTATGTAATGGCTTTCCAATAGGTATAATTTTGTATTCTTTTAAAATATTGTTATCTAAAAGAACGGCAGTTGAGCAGATGGTACATTCTGTTGGACCATAGGCATTTATAATTTTTAGATTTGGATTAAGTGTATAATATTTCTTTATTGTGCTACTTTTTATTGGCTCAACCCCAAGTAACAATTTATTAACTGGTATGTTTGCATAAGAAGATAAAATATTATAAACATCTTCTAAAATATTTGGCGGTATATACAAGAAGGTTATTTTATTTTTTACAATTGTTTTACAGTATTTAAATATATCTGATATGTTTGGTTCATTATATAAATATAAGCTAGCTCCATTAAGTAGAGTTATAAAAAACTCAAAAATGCTTACATCAAAAGATATATTAGTTGAAGCTAATAATCTGTCTTGAGTTGAGATATTACCATATAAAGTTGTAAATGATTTTACAAAATTTACTAAATTATGGTGACAAAGTTTAACACCTTTTGGATTTCCAGTAGAACCTGATGTATAAATTACATATAATAAATCTAATGGTTTTATATCTGTATCCAAATTTTTAGTATTATATTTAGAATAGTCAAACTGCTCTAAATCTAAAAACTTAATGTTTTCATTATAAATTAAGTTCTGAGAAGATTTTACAAATACAATTTTAGCATTACTGTTTTGTAATATAAAATCAACTCTTTCTTTCGGCATTTCGGCAGAAATTGGTAGATAAGCTGCTCCCGCTTTTATAATTCCTAGCATACTTATAATTAAATCTAAAGAACGATTCATAAATACAGGGACAATATCATTTTTACCAATATCATTTTGCTTTAAGAAATGCGCAATACTATTAGCTTTAGCATTTAGTTCTCTATAAGTTAATTTCTCATCTTCAAAAACAACTGCTATACCATCAGGATTATTTTCTACTTGCTCTTCGAATAATTGTACAATTGTTGTATTTTTTGGATAATCTAAACTTGTATTATTAAATTCATGTAATATTGTATTCCTTTCTGTTTCTGAAAGCATATCAATATCAGCTATTTTTACAACATTATTTGATAAAATAACTTTTAAAATATTTAAATAATGAGTAGATAAATTCTTAATAAAATCTTCATTGAATAATTTTGTTGCATATTCAAAAGATAAAGATATTCCATTATCATTTGGGATTAATTCCAAAGATAAGTCAAATTTAGCAATATGAGTATCTGGTATGTAATATTCAGATTTTATATTATTAAACTCAATATTTTTTAAACCATTATTCTGGTAAGTAAACATGGTATCAAATAATGGATTTCTACTTGCATCTCTTTTTATATCTAATTTATTTACTAATTCATCAAAAGGATATGATTGATATTTATAAGCATTTAAACAATTAGTTTTAACAGTCTCTAAGAACTCCTTAAAAGTTTGTTTAGCGTCTATTTTAGTTCTTAAGGCTAAAGTGTTTACAAACATACCAATTAAATTATAAGTTTCAGCAAAGTCTCTTCCAACAATAGGAGAACCAACAACAATATCATCTTGAGAAGTATATTTTTCAAGTAATATATAGTATGCTGAAAGTAATATCATATAAGGTGTAACACCTAAATCTTTTGCAAGAGCATTAATTTTATGTGCTGTTTCTAAATCAATAGAAGAATATACTTTTGCACCTTCAAAAGATTGAGTAGCTGGTCTTGAATAATTTGTAGGCAAGTTTAAAACAGGTATATCATCTGTAAATTGATTTACCCAATAATTTTCCGCTTCTTTTAAAGAACCTGAAACAAGTCTATCATTTTCAAATACAGCGAAATCCTTATATGTAATATTTAGTTCAGGCAATACTTCATCATTGTATAACTTACAAAGTTCATCTATAAATATAGATAAAGAAGTACCGTCAGAAATAATATGATGCATATCTACCAATAAAGCAGATTTTTTATTGGTAAATTTAACAAATTTTGCTCTAAATAATGGAGCTTTTGCTAAATCAAAAGGTTTAACAAAACTTTTGAAAATATCATCTAAATTATTAAAGTCACAATTTTCCTCTATTTCTAAATTAAAGTCTATTTTATCAATAATTCTTTGAACGACATTATCATTTTCAAAGGCAAAATATGTACGTAAAGTTTCGTGTCTTTCTATTAATTCATTAAAACATTTTTCTAATTTATTTGTATCAATTTTATCATCTAAAATAATACCGCCAGGTACATTATATAGTGTAGAAGTTTCACCGGCCATCCTACTTGCAAAATACATTCTTTTTTGGGCAGAAGAGGCTATATAATAATCCTTAATTTCCACTTGTGGTATTGTAATAGTTGAATGTTTTGCAGAGTTTTGCATAATTTGTTCTAGCTTTTTAATTGAGCTATTTTCAAATATTGTTTGCACACTTATATCAATTTTAAACATGTTATAAATTTCAAGAGATAATCTGATAGCAGAAAGAGAATCTCCACCTAAGTCAAAAAAGTCATCATGTATACTGAAATCTTGAATATTTAATAATTTTGAAAAAATATCATATAATGTTTGTTCTGTTTTGTTATTAGGTTTTTCAATTTTGGTATTTTTTTCAACATTTTCAAATGATTCTAAAGCTTTAGTATCAATTTTTCCATTAATAGTCATAGGAATACTATCTATTTGGAAAATTTTACTTGGCATCATATAAGTAGGTAAATAATTTTTTATAAAGTTTTTTAAATCATTTAAATTAACAGGTTCACTAGCTTTAAAATAAGTAAATATTTTTTTTGCTTTAACTATAGAAACAGATTTAATAATTTGTGGATATGTTTGAAGTATTTTATCTATTTCCTGTAGTTCAATTCTATGGCCATTGATTTTTACTTGTTTATCAATTCTGCCAATAAAAACAATATTTCCATTTTCTGAGAAAAAGCCATAATCACCAGTATGATAACAAACCGTATTAAAGTCTTTATTATAAATAAAATTTTTGTTTAAATTTTCTTTAGTATATCCAGAAGAAATACAATCTCCACCAATAATTATTTCGCCTGCAGTATTAATAGGTTGCAATTGACCGGTTGAAGAATTGATTATTCCAATATATGTATTTGAATCAGGTGTACCAATAGGTAAAAATCCATTAGAAAATACTTGGTTTGATTTGTTATACATATAAGAAACACAACAAATAGTAGCCTCTGTAGGGCCATAACCGATTGTGTATTTGCATATTTTTATTTAATTTTAAAAAATTGTTTAGGGTAGAATATTTAATAGATTCTACACCAACTAATAGTTTATTAATAGATACTTCATTACTGTTTTTAGCTAATAATGTATATATATCATCCAAAATATTTGGAGGTAAAAAAGTAAATGTAATATGATTTTTAAGTATATAATCAGCTAAAAATTTTATATTATAAATGCTATCATCTGATAATAGATGTAATGATGCACCTAATAAAAGAGGAATAAATACTTCTTGTAAATGCGCATCAAATGAGATGTTAGCAATACTAAGTGTAACATCTTTATTTGTAATATCGTAATTAAATTTTTTATTAATACCATATACGTGATTAATAACTGAAAAATTACGAATTTTTACTCCTTTTGGAGTACCTGTAGAACCAGAAGTGTATAAAATATAAGCAGTTGAAGAAGAGTCTGGTATGTTTTCAAGCATATCTTTTTTATCATAATTAAATGAGTTAATGTCTAAAAAGTTACAAGAGTACGAGAAAGCTTGAGCCAAGGATTCACTAGAAATAAGTAATTTTGCATTACTATCTTCTAATATGTATTCAATTCTATTTTTAGGATGCATTGTTGAGATAGGAACAAAAGCAGCTCCTACTTTTAAAGTCGCAAAAATAGAAACAATATAATTTATAGTTTTTTCTAAATGAATTGCAACAACATCATTAGCTTGGATATTATTATTCCTCAAATAAAAGGCTAAACTATTTGCCTTTTCATTTAGTTCTCTATAAGTTAATTTTTGATCTTCAAAGACAACAGCAATATTGTCTGGAGTTTTTTCTACTTGCTCTTCGAATAATTGGACAATTGTTTTATCCTTTGGATAGTCCAATTTTGTATTATTAAATTCGTTTAATATTTTGCTCTTTTCATCAGGATTTACAATTTCAAGTTCATTTAACAAAATATTATTATTTTCAATAACTTGGTTTATCATATGTAAAATCCTAGAATGAAGCGCATAGATATCATCTGAAGTATATTTTGAAGTTTTGTAATCATATGCAACATTAATAATTCCAGTGTCATTTACATCAAAGAAATGAATTTCCAAATCATCAGAAACATTTCCATTGAATACCCAGCTAGATTCATAATCTGTTTTTGTAGATTGTTTATTAGTTCTCATATTTTGATAAGACAATACAACATTGTATAAATTAGGAATAGAACCATGAGTTTTTCTTAAATCTTCTAATAAACTTTGATATGGATATTTTTGATGTCTAAATATATTAAAAAAGTCTGCAGAAATTTCTGATGAAAACTCAGAAAAACTCTTTTTATGCTCTAGTGTTACCTTAAAAGGCACAACACTAATAAACATACCAACAGTATGTTTTTCTTTTACATTTGCTCTATTTAATATAGGAGTACCAATAACGAACTCATCCAAGTTTGAAACTCGAGATAGATATATTGAGTAAATTCCCATAAAAAAGTTGAAAGGCGATATTTTATTCTCTTTGCAAAAAGAATTAATAAAATCCATAGTTTCACTTGGAATTTTAAATAACTTTCTTTTAGCCTTGCTAGACATATCATTAGTCTGTAAACTACCAGGAATAGTAGCAGATTCTGGAATTACTTTAAATGAATCATTCCAAAATTCTTTATCTTTTTCAAATTTCGCGCTTTGCATATATTTTTGCTCAGATGCAATATAATCAGTATAAGAAGGACTAGCAAAGTTTTCTATAGAGAAAGTTCCTTCTAATAAAGCATCATAAATGTCTATAATTTTGCTTATAACAAGCCCACTTGCCCAAGCGTCAACAATTAAATGGTGCATACATAGTAAAAAACCACCATGACCATCTTCAAAAGTAAATAATTTTGACCTAAATAAATAAGAATCAAAAATATCTAATGGGGTTTTGGCAAAATCCTCTTCTAAATTTTTTACATCTTTATCATTTTTAACATTAACTGTTTCAAAAGAAAAAGGTGTAAAATCATCAATAAATTGTTTTACATCATTATCTTTTCTTATAAATTTTAATCTAAAACTATCATTAGTTTTAATGAAAATATTAATAGCTTCTTTTAATTTATCAAAGTTTACTATATCAGAAAACCTTGCAATTCCTACAATATTTTCAATCGACGTCCCTTTATAAAATTCTTCTGTGACCCAAATTGACTTTTGTGGATTAGTTAAATTATATAATTCTTTCAATTTTATTCACCTTTTAAAAAATTCTACTCTATATAATATATCATGAAAATTTAACAAAATCAATGAGTTTACGACTTTTAAGCAAACAAATTTTGCACAAAAAAGGAAAAATCGACAAAATATGACATAATTTTACACACACTTGCAGAATATTGTGAATTAAACAGTATTATAAGTTGTAGGAGTAAAAAGAAAAGTTACTAAATGTTAGTAATAAATTTATAGTTGTATACAATTACAAATTTTGGATATTCTATTTTTGGAGGGAATTTATGTACGAATATTCAAGACGACCAAATAAATTTAAAAAATTTATACTTATTTTTTTACTTATGGTAATTGTTTCAGGAGGAAGCATAGTTGTATATTCAATGTATACTAAAATTGATATTAAGGATTATAATAGCAGCCCAGAAACAACTGTAACTAGGCTTTATAATGAAGGAGCATCAGGAGAAAAAACAGATTTTGGTAATGTTTTAGAAGAGGTAACAAAAGGAGTTGCGGGTATATCTAAAATAAAAAGCACAGGCGCAGCAATTTTAGACTCAAATGCAACACAAGAGTTAGGTTTAGGAAGCGGGATAATTGTTTCAGAGAAAGGTTATATAGTCACAAATTGGCATGTGGCTGGTAATAGGTATAGTACCTGCTATGTTACACTAGAAAATGGAGAAATTTATAGCGGTAATGTTACATGGGCAGATGCAGATTTAGACTTAGCAATAGTAAAAATAAATGCAAATGGATTGAAATATTTAGAATTAGGTGATTCAAGCAAAATCAAATTAGGACAAGAAGTATGTGCAATAGGAAATCCTATTGGAATAGAATTTCAAAGGACAGTAACTGCTGGAATTATTAGTGGATTAGATAGAACAATAAAAATTGATGACAAAAATGGGGAAAGTTATATGGAGGATTTAATCCAGACAGATGCAAGTATTAATTTTGGAAATAGTGGAGGACCATTAATAGATAAAGAAGGTAAAGTCATAGGAATAAATTCTATAAAAATAGCATCTGCGGAAGGAATTGGTTTTGCAATTCCGATAAATATTATAAAACCTGTCATTGAAAGCTATGTGCAAAATGATAAATTTGAAGAGGCATATTTAGGAATTTTTGCTTATGATACAGAGGTAAATAAATACTTAAATTCTCATTTAGATTTTAATAATGGGATATATGTAGTAAAAATATCATCAGATGGACCAGCAACAAAAAGCGGTTTAAAAGTAGGAGATATAATAACAAAAATAGATGATTATACAATAAATAAAATGAGTGAACTTAGAAATTATATTTATACAAAAGCACCAGGAGACAAAGTAGTTCTAACAATTAGTAGAAATAATAAAGAATATACGATTAATATAACATTAGGAAAAAGATAAATTATAGTTTGTGGGGATGAATTTATTAAATTAAAAATTCATTTAAAATATCTAGTAAAAAAAATATACAAGTGATATAATACAAACCAAGAAATGGAGGAATATTTATGAAAAATGAATTTGTAATAAAAAGATGTTCATCATGTGGAGCAATGGTAAAAGTATTTAAAGACTGCACTTGTAAAGATTGTGGAATTAAATGCTGTGGAGAAGAAATGAAAGAATTAGTACCAAACACTGCAGATGCAGCAAAAGAAAAACATGTTCCAACATATCAAGTATATGGAGAAAAAATAATAGTTAGAGTAAACCATGTAATGGAACCTGACCATTATATAGAATGGATAGCATGTGTAAATAAAAACAGAGAACATATCAAATATTTAGAACCAGGAGATGTTGCAGAAGTAACATTTAAATACAAACCAGGTTCAACAATTTACACATATTGTAACAAACATGGATTATGGAAAAATGATGTAAAATAGTAAAACAAAAAACTCTAGTATATATTACTAGAGTTTTTATAAATTACTACTAAAAAACATCATATTTTTTAAGTGTATGAACAAAAGAATTAGAAAAATATTGCAAATTTATTTAAAATAATATATACTTGTCTTAAATTTAAGTCTTACTACTATTTATCAATAGTAGATTTCCAATATTAAAATTAAAAACAAAGGAGTGATTATTTATTGAATTTAAATTTAGTAAATGATATTTTTAAGCGGTTTAAAGGAAGATAATTTCGTGCAAAGTTTTATAGAAGAGTTATCTAATTATTTTGGAAAATTAGATAACAAATTGTTTGACAATAATATAAAAAACAATAATTTAAAACAAGAAAATTGCATATACCAAGTAGTAGAAATGGGAACAGATGGTGCATATTTGCAAAATACAAGCAACAATAAAATATCTAAAGAAACAGATATTTCAAAGGAAGTTTTAAATAAAATAGGAAATGATAGTGTGTTGATATATAAAAACGGTAAATATATTGTTGAAGAAGAACTAACTCGGCAAATTTTTAGATAATCTAGTAGGAGTTAAAGAATATAGAAAAATACAGAATAATTTCGAAAAAGGAAGTGGTATATCCAAACTTGCCCCTAATACTATATATACAATTAAAATGAGAGGTAAAGATCACTGCATATTGAGTTATGGCAATAATGAGGTAAATACAATAAAAGTGCCAAATGCACTTATACCATTTTGGGCTAAAAATGAAGAAAAATTATACTACAAAAATGGTATATTCAATAGAAATATAATATAAGAAATGGCAATAGTCCTAATTGCCATTCCTTATACAATTGCTCCTAAAACTAATATTCCTAAATTATCTCTATAAATTTCATTAAACTGAGAAATAGGAAGCGGGTTTTCTCCAATTCCAGCTTCTACAGTGTAGCCAGGTTTCCTATATTGTTGTAAAAACCAGTCTTTGTACCCAGCAAAGCTTGAATTATAAGGAACTTCTGTTAAAAGATATCCACTTGCATTGGCAAAAATTTCTCCAATTCCTTCTGCTTCGGCAGGAGCATAATTTTGAAATTGCCAATAAATTTCTTGACCTTGAGTGTGATAAGCTATAACTAACCTAAAATTATGCGATAAAGTAAAATCATATAAAGCAAGAGATTCCGGTTCAGTAAGAGGACCAAAACCAACAAAATCACGAGGAGAAGGAGAAGTAAAACCTTGAGAAAATTTAATACGTCTAGCCTCTTCCCAACCTGCAGGGAACTGTAAATTCACATCCACACCATTTATATTTGCTTTCCAGCCACTTGAAAAAGGAATATTAGGATAATTATTTGAAATTGCTTTTGCATTTTGATAAGCAGATGAAGATGTACTTATATTTCCTGTTACTAAATCAACTCCATCTGGATTACACATTGGAACAATATAAATGGAAGAATGTTCGAAAATATTACGAGATGAACGGCCATAAATGGTAGAATTATTTACATAAGCTAAACAAAAATCCTCTATGAATTTCATAAGAAGAGGAGAAGTAATCCACTCATTCGCGTGAATTGAAGCAGAATAAAAAACTTCATTTGTACCATTACCAATTTTTACATAAGGTATTGTTTTACCTAAAACACTTTGCCCAATACTTCCGCACGGTTAAAAAGGGATACTTGTTTTTTAAAGCATTGATATTTAAATTCAAAATAGAAGAATTATAATTTCTATTAGTTGGAACAATTGATGAAGATTGAACTCTGCGTAATTCCATAAAATCACCTAAATAATTATATGAAGAATGATTAATAAATGTTATTAATCTGCATAAAATTAAAAATAATATTTAAAAATCAAATAAAATATGGTAAAATAGTTCAAATCGTAATAAAAAATGGAGGCATAAATATGTTAAAAGAATTTAAAAAATTTATAGCAAGAGGGAACGTAGTTGATTTAGCTGTTGGTGTAATTATGGGTGGCGCATTTGGAAGCATAGTAACATCATTAGTATCAGACATTTTAACACCAGTACTTGGAATAGTAATGGGAGGAATTGATTTTACAGGATTAAATTTTACAATAAAGGATTCAGTTATAGCTTATGGTAATTTCATACAAAATATTATAGACTTTTTAATACAAGCATTTTGTATATTTATATTTGTAAAATTAATAAACAAATTTTTTGCTAAAAAAGAAGAAGAAAAAAAGGCAGAACCAGTAAAAAGTGAAGAAGTTCAATTACTAGAAGAAATAAGAGATTTATTAAAAGAAAATAACAAAGTAGAAGAAAAAGTGGATTAAAATCCACTTTTAATTTGGAGGAAATAATGGGAATACTCAGTATAATAATTATTGCAATTGGTCTTGCAATGGATGCTTTTGCAGTATCAGTTTGTAAAGGACTTTCTATGAAAAGAATGAGCTGGCGAAAAGGGCTAATCATAGGTGGATATTTTGGATTTTTCCAAGCATTTATGCCTTTGGTAGGTTATTTCTTAGGAATAGGATTTCAAGATAAGGTAGAAAGAGTAGACCATTGGATTGCATTAATTCTTTTAGCAGTTATTGGAATTAACATGATAAAAGAGGTATTTTCAAAAGAAGAAAATTACGAAAATGATAGTGTAGGGTTCAAGGAAATGATAGTATTAGCAATTGCCACAAGTATAGATGCATTAGCTGTTGGAATAACAATGGCTTTTTTAGAGGTAAATATAATATCAGCAGTTTTGCTAATAGGAATAATAACTTTTGCAATTTCTGTAATAGGCGTAAAAATTGGAAATATATTTGGAGATAAATATGAGAAAAAAGCTGAACTTGCAGGAGGAATTATTTTGATATTAATGGGCATAAAAATTTTATTAGAACATATGGGAGTTATCAATTTCTAAAATGCTATTTTATAATTCACTAATAAATTTTGCACAATTTTTTGATGCTAATTCTAAATATTCATTAAAATCAATTTCATTTTTCCCATTTGGAATATCCGAAATTGAGCGTATAACTATAAAAGGAATCTTATTTAAAGCACATACTTGAGCAATTGCAGCACCTTCCATTTCAACACAAGTGGCGTTAAAATCTTGTTTGATTTTTTCTTTTAAAGTACTATCAGTTAAAAACATGTCCCCAGAAGCAATTGTACCAACTACTATTTTTTGATTATCTATTTTTATATTTTTACACTTTTGTAGTAAATTTTTATCACTTTCAAAAAATTTACCTGTTTCTGGAATAAAACCTTTTTCACGACCAAAAGCAGTAACATCAAAATCATGTTGAACTAGCGTTTGCCCAAGAACAATATCTCCAATGTTTAAGCCTTCATTTAATCCACCAGCAGAGCCAATATTAATTATGAAACTTAAATCAAATTTATCTGTTATAATTTGTGCAACCCTTGCACTATTTACTTTTCCAACACCGCTTCTAACAAGTAAAGAATCCTTATTATTTATTTTGCCAGTATATATTTTTAAGTTATATATATCTATGGAATTTACATCTTCCATAATTCCTTTTACAGCTTCCATTTCTTCTATTTCAGCAACAATTATACCTATCATAAAATCACCTACTCTTATAGAATATCATAAAAAATAAAAAAATAATATAATTTCTTTAAAAAAATGCTATAATTAATTGCACTCCGTTACAATTCAAAGCCCAACGTATAAAGGTTTAATAATGTGAATTGTACAAAGAAACAATAAGAATAAAAAAATATAAGTAATTTTTAAAATTATATTTATTTTTATTTATTTAGTGATATACTAATTAAAGTTTAATATGAACATACACTAAAGTGGAACTTAGGAGTTGATAATATGCAAAATATAAAAAAGGAAGACATAGAAATAAAAAAATATTATGGAGAAGACTCATTACTAAAAGCAGAAGAATTTAAAAATAAATATAAAATAACAGAGCAAGGACTAACAGCAGAAGAAGCAAAAGAAAAACTAAAAAATTTAGGACTAAATCAAGTAAAACAATCAAAGCCAAAAAAATGGTATAATTATTTGCTATCTAGTTTATTTAGCACATTTAATAGTATTTTACTAGGAATAGGCTTTATTTTAGTTTATACAGATATAATCTTACCAGAAAATCCGAGCCCAGCAAATATTATAGTAATAATTGTACTAATTATAGTAAGCACATTACTTGAATTCTTCGAGGTATTTCGTTCAAATAAAGCGGCTGATAAACTAAAAGAACTTGTTGAAACAACAAGCACAGTTATAAGAGATGGTAAAGAGATAAAAATACCATTAAAAGAGGTAACTTTAGGAGATACTGTAGTTCTTTCAGCGGGAGACATGATTCCGGCAGACCTTCGTATAATAGAATCTAAAGATTTATATGTGGGACAATCATCTATCACAGGTGAATCTGATGCAGTAAGAAAAGTTACAAATACTGAACTAGATAGTATCAATGAAATAGAAAGCATAACCGACTTAGATACAATATGTTTTATGGGAACAAATGTGATAAGTGGAACAGCAAAGGCAGTAGTTATCAAAAAAGGTGATGATACCTATTTTGGAAAAGTTGCATATACTCTAAACCAAGGAAAACCAAAAACTGATTTCCAAAAAGGAATTGAGAGCATTAGTAAACTTTTAGTTCGTTTTATGATAGTTTTAATTCCAATTGTATTCATATTAAATGCATGGAAACATGATTATATATTATCATTTACATTTGCAGTAGCAATTGCAATAACAATAACACCATTATTACTTCAAGTTATTTTATCATCAAGCCTTTCAAAAGGTGCAGTAAGAATGTCTAAGAAAAAGACAATAGTAAAAAAATTAGACTCTATTCAGAACTTTGGGGCTATGAATATTTTATGTACAGATAAAACAGGAACTCTTACAGAAGATAAAATAGTGCTAGAGAAATATTTAGATGTTTATGGAAATGAAGACATAAGAGTACTAAAACATGCATTTTTAAACTCATATTTTCAAACAGGATTAAAGGGTAACATAGATGAGGCAGTAATTAATAGAGCTTTAAAAAATAATTTAAGTGATTTGGTAAACGAGTATAAAAAAATAGATGAGATCCCATTTGATTTTACTAGAAGAAGATTATCTGTTGTAGTTTCAAATGAAGATGGTAAATTACTAATTACAAAAGGTGCTGTTGAGGAGATATTAAGTATTTGTGATACAATAGATTATAATCATGAAATTATTCCAATAACAAAAGAAATAAAAAATAATATTAGAGAAATTGCCAATAGGCTAAATGAAGATGGATTAAGAGTTGTTGCAGTTTGCCAAAAGAAAAATGTAGATAACATAGAAACATTTAACGTTGAAGATGAAAAACAAATGTCATTAGTTGGATTTGTGGGATTTTTAGACCCACCAAAAGAAAGTGCATGCTTGGCAGTAGAAAAATTAAATAATGCCGGAATTAGGGTAATAGTACTGACTGGAGATAATGCGGCTGTTACGAAAAATATTTGTAAGAAAGTAAATATAAATACAAGTAAATTTGTAACAGGTAGCCAAATAGATAAATTAGCAGATAATGGAGTTTTAAGATTACTAAGAAAATCAAATGTTTTTGTAAAATTAACACCAATACAAAAAGCAAGAATTGTAAGAATTCTAAAGGAAAGTGGAAATGTTGTAGGCTATATGGGAGATGGAATAAATGATGCGCCATCACTTGTCAACTCAGATGTTGGGGTTTCTGTGGATACAGCAGTTGATATTGCGAAAGAAACTGCAGATATAATTCTTTTAGAAAAAGATTTAAATGTACTTTTAGATGGTGTAACAGAAGGAAGAAAAACATTTGGAAATTTAATGAAATATATAAAAATGGCAGTAAGCTTTAACTTTGGAGAAGTTATGTCTGTAATAATTGCAAGTGTATTTTTACCATTTTTACCAGAAACACCAATACAATTATTAGTGGAGAGCTTGTTATATGATTTTGGACAATTGACTTTACCATTTGATAATGTGGATAAAGAATATTTACAAAGTCCTAAAAGATTTGATATAAAAGATTTAAAACATTTTATGCTTTTTATGGGACCATTAAGTTCAGTCTTTGATATGCTAGTATTTGCATCATTGTGGTTTGTATTTGAAATTAGGGAGGCGGCAGTATTTCAAACTGTATGGTTTAGTTACAGTATAGTTTCTAACCTTACAGGTATGCATATTATAAGAACAGCCAAAATGCCATTTGTACAAAGTAATGCAAATAAAATGGTATATTTTTCATCAATATTATTAAGCATTATAGGAGTGTTAGTTCCATATACATTTTTAGGAAAAGCAATTGGGTTAGTGCCAGTAACACTAAAATACCTAGATGTAATAATTGGAGTAACTGCACTATACTGTGTAGCAGCAATATTTGTTAAGAAAATATATATAAAAAAATACGGAGACTGGATTTAAGAAAAATAACAGCTATTGCAAACTACTTAAAATAATAATATAATACAAATTATATAGGGAGAAAACAATAAAAAATGAATATACCACAATTTTTAATTAAAATGTTAGAGGAACAATATGGACAAGAACTTACAGAGCAAATTTTGAAAGGTTACTTAACAAAAAGAAAAGTAACATTTAGAATAAATGCATTAAAAGGAGAAAAAGAAAAGGTAGAACAAGAACTGAAAAATGCAGGAATAGAAATAAGAAAAGTAGCTTGGAATAATGAGGCATATATTGTAGAAAATGCAACAGAAAAAGAAGTACAAAATTTAGAAATATATAAAAACGGAGAAATATATTTACAAAGTTTATCTTCAATGTTACCACCGATTATATTAAATCCACAAGAAAAAACAGACATATTAGATATGGCAGCAGCACCAGGAGGAAAAACAACACAAATAGCTTCATTAACAAATAACAAAGCACATATAACTGCATGTGAAATGAATAAAATACGTGCAGAAAAACTAAAATATAATATTCAAAAACAAGGCGCAACTTCTGTATATGTAATGGAAACAGATAGTAGAAGAATAAGTGACTTTTTCTCGTTTGACCAAATATTGTTAGACAGTCCTTGTAGTGGAAGCGGAACATTAAATACAGAAGATAGTAATATGGGAAAATATTTTACCAAAAAATTAATAGATAAGTGTACAAAAACACAAACTGAACTATTAAAAAAAGCAATCAAAGTATTAAAGCCAGGAAAAGATATGGTATACTCAACTTGTTCAATATTATCTTGTGAAAATGAAGACATTTTAAATAAAATACTAAATAATGGGTGTGAAATAGTTCCAATAAAATTTGAAGGAATGGAGGAAATACCACAATTACCAACTAAAATAAAAGGAACAATATGTGTAAAACCAAATGAATTATATGAAGGATTCTTCGTAGCAAAAATTAGAAAAATAAAATAAACAACAAAATTCGACAAAAAGCATATAAAATAATATAATCCATAAAAAAGGAGGAATTTTTATGGATTATATTTTTTTAACAAAAGAAATATCAAAAAAATATTACCTGAAAAACAAGGACACGATAACATCAAAGGTGTTTTTTGAAATATCGGACAAAGAAAAAATCGACTTACATGATTTGATTTTAATATTAGGTATAAACAAAAATAATGAGAAAAAATTAAAAGAAAAAACTAAATGTAAAATGCAGATTAATTTGGACCCAATGGAAATTAAGACTATAAATGATGTAAAACACTCAATAAAACTAATAAAAATAGACCTAAAATACCTAGAACAATATAAAGAACGATATTACACCAAAAAAGAGATAGAAGAAATATGTAAAAAATATAATGTAAAATTTATGTGGTTTATTAAATATATATACCCAAGAAAAAAGAATTATCTAGAAAATTTAGAAATACTTGAAAATAGTAAAAATGGTCTATGGATAGGAGAAAAGAGAAATATAGAGGAAAAGTTTTTAATAGATAATTATCACAATATACAAAAAACATGTACTTATGTAGCAAATGATATTAATAAAATCTATAATTGTCATTGGTTAAAAGAAGACTTGGAATTTGAGGCATTTATATCAATTTTGAAAAATGGACTCATTCAAAAAAACTTTGAATATGA
>USOV01000005.1 GCA_900556455.1 uncultured Clostridium sp.
ATATTTGTTTTTGAAACACCGCGTAAGCGACCAAACGTAGCGAAGCGAAGTGCGATTGGAGCAACCAACAGTTGGGAGACTTTGTCGACCAATTCATTTGGAGGTTGCGACACACAAGGTGTAAAAAAATAAATATATTGTAGATAGGGCGAATCGAGATATATCAATTATTATTGCGGGTCGCCGTGGGCGACAACCTCTACACCGTTTGCAATAAATTTATTTTCACAAACTACAATTTATGTTTTTAATTTTCTTTGGCATATATATATTATTTAGAAATATATTAATAAAAATAGGAGGATATATGCGAGTTTTTATTTTTAAATTAAAAAGATTAATTATTCCTTCATGTATTTGTATTTTCATACTTTTTTTAGTTATATTTTCTTCTGACAATTTACTTGCTGCTAAAAATGGTCTACTCCTTTGGGCTTCTTCGGTTGTTCCTTCTTTGCTTCCATTTTTTATTGCAACTGAGTTATTAAGCTATACTAATGTTGTTCCTATTTTAGGCAGAGTTTTTAATAAATTTATGCGTCCTATTTTTAATGTTCCTGGAGAAGGTGCTTTTGCTCTTATTATGGGAATTGTTAGTGGTTATCCTGTTGGTGCAAAAATTGTTAGTAATCTGAAAAAACAAGGTGTTTGTAGCAATGAAGAGTGCGAACGTTTACTTGCATTTACAAATAATTCTGGTCCCCTTTTTATTATTGGAACTGTTGGAGTAAGCTTATTTTTTAGTAGCAAAATAGGGCTTCAATTATTTGTTGTTCACCTTGTCTCTTGCTTTTTAGTTGGTTTTCTTTTTAGATGGTGGAAATATAAAAGCAATTATTTTTTAGGGAAACGTTCTAATAATGCTGCTGTTAATTACATAGGTTTTAATAATCTAGGCTCCGTTTTATTAGCCTCTATACAAAGTGCTATTCACTCAGTTGTAATTATTGGAGGATTTGTTGTACTTTTTTCAGTAATTGTTTCTATGTTAAATAGTAGCAAAATTTTAAATATATTTTGTTCTTTTTTAAATCCATTTTTACATACATTAAAAATTCCTACTAATTATTCAAGTAGTATAATTACTGGAATTATTGAAGTTACCAATGGTGTTAAATTAGCTGCCATAGATGCTAGCCCTTTTAGTATAATTATCTGCTCTTTTTTATTAGGTTTTGGTGGCATTTCTGTTCTTTTACAAGTTTTAAGTATAACTTCTGAAGCCAAGATTTCTATTAAGCCTTATATTTTAGGCAAGTTTTTACAAGCCTGTTTTTCTGCAATATTTATGTATTTATTACTAATATAAAAAAATTCAATTTATATATATTATATATAAATTGAATTTTTTGTGATTTATTTACCTATGAACATTTGTACATATATCTTGCCATATTTAGAGCTACTTACAACTCCTATTCCAGTATAATTGTAATTACTGCTTAAAATATTTGCTTTATGCCCTGAGGAATTCATCCATGCATTTACTGCTCCTTTGTTAGTAGAATTTCCTGCAATATTTTCTCCTGCTGCTTTATATGTTATTCCAAAGTTTTTTATCATATTAAATGGTGTTCCATATGTTGGTGAATTGTGTGAAAAATAATTATTATCTACCATGTCTTTTGCTTTTATTCTTGCAACATTTTGTAATTCTTCATCTATTTTTAAAGCAGATAAACCTGCTGCTGTTCTTTGTGCATTTATTAAATTGAACACTTCTTGTTCATCTGCTGTTAATCCGTTAGTTGTAGAGGTATTTCCACTCGAACTGCCACTTCCTGAGCTTGAGCTTTGTGGATATATTAGTTTTACATACTCTTTGCTTACTAGTCCTACAAAATCTTTATCTGTTTGAATTACATACCAGTTTCCAATTTGAGCAAAGACTCTAACATATTCATTTCTATAAACTACTGTTGCTATGCTGTAATTTGTCCCTGGACCTTGTCTTACATTTAGAACTGATGCAGTAACTAGTCCAGTTGTTGTTCCTACTGTCTGATAGTGTGACATTGCTGTGCTTTTATTTGATACAAATATTATTCCTAAGAATATAATTATAAAAAGTATTATTTTTTTTAATTTCATAAAATCATCTCCCAAATCTAAGTTTGCCTTATTTTTAAATAATTATACATGAATTTAATTTTTATGTATTTTTTTTAGCACTGCATAAAACTATGTCTCTTTTGCCAATGGCAAAAAAGAAAGTCTTTCATTTAAGAAAGACTTTCTTTTTAGGTGACTCAAAGGCAGATGCTCAAGAGCCATCCCCAGAATACCACTCCGATGGCCTGGATTATAAAGTCTAGGAATTTCAGCTTGAGCAGAGACTTGATAGCTTCCACTGTGCAGCCAATAACTCCCATCCACAGACCTGCGAGAAGTATAAACGCGAAAAAATTCGCGCCTGCTGAGAATCCAAATAGCATTCCCAGTATGATGGCAATTACCACAATGTAACTCATTTAGGTAATGCCCTCCTTTCTTCAAAAATAGAATAATGCTACTTTTATTATAGCATTTTTATGTATCCTTTGTCAAAAACTGCATATAAAAAGAGCTGGTTTTGACCAGCTCCTATATTTTTTTATTACATTGCTTCTTTATTTTCTTCTTGATTTTCATCATCATTTTTGTTTACAAGTTCTAAACTTCCAACTGAAACTTCGTATGCAACTCTTTGTTCTACTGTTCCGTCTTCATGTTTTTTCTCGTACATTCTTGATTGAACTCTTCCTACTATTTTTACTCCAGTTCCTATTTCCATGTTTTCACAGAATCTTGCATTTCTGCCCCATGCTATACATGGTATGTAGTCAGATTTGTTGTATGCTCTATTTACTGCTAAAAGAATATCTGATATTTCTCTTCCAAATGGTGTTTTTCTATATATAGGTTTTTTACAAATATAACCTACTAGAACAACTTCGTTTGAAACTTTTTCTCTTTCTGGTTCTTCTGGTTCTACATATTCTTTGATGTCTTTTGCAAATACTGTAAGCACTAATCTGCTTCTTTGATTTTCATAAGTATTATATGATCTAAATTGTCCTTCAATTTCAACTTCTTTTCCAATACTTAAATCAAAATTTTGTATTAGCCTTTCTGAAATTGTAATTGGAATGCAGTCTGCTGTACCACTTAAACGTGGAACCTCTAAGTTAAATATATAAAAACTTTCTCCATAAATTTCATGACTAAATACTTTTTCACTTGTGATTTTTCCAACTAATACTAAATAGTTGTTTTCTGAATAATTTGTATTCAATTTTTTTTCCTCCCTTTTTTGTCTATAGTATTTTATTTACGTTTTTGCGTTTTAGAACTTAAGTTTTAATTCCAACGATATTATTATACTACATTTTAAAAGGTTTGTCTACATAAAATGGTAAATTTATCTATTTTTTTATTTCTAATACCTTGTATTTTGCTACTCCTCCTGGTGTTTGTGCTTCTACTATTTGGTTTTTCTTTGCTCCAATTAGTGCACTTCCAATAGGAGATTCGTTTGAAATTTTATTTTCTGCTAAATTTACCTCTGTTGAGCCAACTATAGTATATTCAAGTTCTTCCTCGAATTCCATGTCATAGATTTTTACTTTGTTTCCAACTTGAACTGTTTTTGTATCAATTTCAGATTCATCTATAATTTTTGCATATCTTATTTTGTTTTCTAGTTCTGCTATTTTTATTTCATTATCTGCTTGTGCATTTTTTGCTTCATCATATTCTGAATTTTCTGATAAATCTCCAAAACCAAGTGCCACTTTTATTCTTTCAGATATTTCTGTTCTTTTTTCTGTTTTTAAATATTCTAATTCTTTTTCTAAATTTTCATAACCTTCTTTAGTTAATAAAATTTCTTTTTCTTCCATTTTCGTCGTCCCCTTTTTAATAGTTTTAATTTAATTATATTACATTAGAAAATATGTTTTGTCAAGGGTAAAAATCAAATTCTTTACTATTTATAACACCATTTTTACCTATTAAATTTTTTATTTTGATTTTGTCTTCTTGTATTTGTTTTTTTGCTACTTCATATCCTTTTTCTAACATGTTACTTTCATATACAAATTTATTGTTATACCCTTCTATTTTATATTTTGGCGGAATTATTATATTATAATCAATTATATTTATTCCATTAAATTTCTTTGTTTTTATTTTTATTTCACTATTTAAATTTACAATTACACATTTGCTTGGTAATGAGTATTTATTTATATCTTCTTCTACAAAATCTATGTTTATTATTATATTTGTTTTTTTAAGAGCTGTTTTATAATTATTTGATATTTTTATTACTATTCCTTTTTCATCCAATAAGTATTCTTCCATGGTTTTAAATTCACTTACATGGTTTGTTATTATATTTAACATTTTTACTTTTTCTGCTAATCCAATAATTATTACATTATTAGTATTATTTACGTCATTTGTTAAAATAGATATTTCCATTTTTTCTATATCAGTTTTAGTTTTTTTACATATATATTTTATAACTTCTTCTGTTAATAGCTTAAATAAATACTTTCCATCTAATATATAAATATTTATTGAATATAGCTCATTTTTCAAAGTTTCTATATTGAATAAATTGTCTGACAATACTACTGTTTTTATTCTATATTTTTGCATTTGTTTTACAAGTCTTTTTATCTTTTTTTCTTTTATTTTTTCGCTTTTTATTGGCAAGCTTAAAAATACTTTGTTTCCATCCTTTTGTTCTTGTATTTTGTTTAATATATTATTTATTTTTAATTTACATTTATTCTTTTCTTTGCTTTCTTCTATAAAAAATAAAGTCATATCCTATCACCTAAAACATTATATTTTAGGTAGATAGAAATATGACTTTTTATTATATTGCTTCATTTGTAATTTATTTCTCTATTACATTCCAAGTATACTCTAATTCATTTATTACTTGGTCTTTTTTTGTATTTGCCATTACATAATTTATTTCCTTTTCTATATTATTTATTTTTATTGTTAGTATTAAAACACTTTTTCCATTTTCTGCTACTTTTTGTTCAAATAAACAACTTTCAATGTTTTCAGATATTTTTATATTGTCATTTAAATATACCTTTTTTTCATTTTTATTGAAGGTGAATTTATTTCCACTTGAAAAAGTAATTTGTTTTCCATTTGTAATTTCTAGTATTTCATTTCCACTTTTCTTAGATTCATCTAATAGATATAAATTTAATTTATTAAATTCTGTCTCGAAGCTTACATCTGCTACATCTTTTATATTATTTTTGAAATATGTTGTTACCCTCATTATTGCTGCTAAAACTATAAACACTATTGCTATATAGATTACAAGAGATATAAGTGTTATTCCTTTATTGCTCTTCATTTTTTTCCTCCTTTGTTTCTTCAATTATATCATCTATAACTATTTGCTCATTTTCATCAAGTTTATATTTTGGTAATTCTGGTAATTCTTCTAAACTTGTTAATCCAAACATTTTTAAGAATTCTGGTGTTGTTTTATATGCTGTTGGTTTGCCTGGCAAATCTAATTTCCCAGCTTCTTCAATTAGGTTATATTCAAGAAGTTTATATATTGTTCCATCTGAGTTTACCCCTCTTATGCTTTCTATTTCTGACCTTGTTATTTTTGGATTATATGCAATTATTGATAATGTTTCCATTGCTGCATTTGATAGTGTTGGTTTTGCTCTGTTATCTAAAAGTGGATAAATATATTCATAATATTCCTTTTTTGTGCATAACTGGTATGAGTTATCTACTTTAATTATTTCTATTCCTCTATTTTGGCTTTCATATTCCATTTTCATGTTTTGAATTATTGTTTCTACATCTTCTGCCGATAATTCTAAAATTTTCATAAATTCCCTTATTTCCACTGGTCTTCCACATGCAAATAACATAGCTTCTATTATTGATTTTATTTTATCTATTTCCATTACTTACCTCTTTTTTATACTACTATTCTTTTTTATATTATCACATTAAACTAATCTAAAGTCAAATTATTTTTATGAATTTTACAAATTACTATTTATATTTTTTGACTTTGTGGGTTTTTTGTGTTATATTTATTATAATAGTTTATTTTGATATATGGAGGTTTTTTTATGAATAGTCAAGAAGAACCAACTGAGATTGAGATTGTAACTGGTGATGATAGTGATCTTGAGATTTCTACTGTTTATGACCATCTTAATTTAGATAAGGTTAGAGATAAACCAGATAAGAATAATATCGTTATTCCTGAAGTAAAAGAAGATACAGATAATAAAAAAGAATCGGATTAAATTTCCGATTCTTTTTTGGTAGCGACGATGTGATTCGAACACATGACACTTCGGGTATGAACCGAATGCTCTAGCCAACTGAGCTACGTCGCCATTTGCAAAGCTTTTTTTATTATACTCATTTAATTTGCATTTGTCAAGACCCATGTGGAAATATTTTAAAAAAATACTTTAAATGTTGTATATTCATTTTCTGAGTGTGCAGTTATATTTCTTCCATAGTTTGAGACTATGTTTTTTGCTATTTTTACAGTATTTCTTAATTGAGCATTTACTCTTGCAACTAATTCATCCATATGAAATGGTTTCGTTATATAATCATTTGCCCCACTTTCAAATCCATATAACTTATCTTCAAGCATTGATTTTGCAGTCAGCATAATTACTTTTGTTTCTATTCCCTCATTTTTTATCTCTTTTAGAATATCAAACCCATTCATTTTTGGGAGCATTACATCTAATAGAATTAAGTCATAGGTATTGGTTAATGCATTATCTAAACCTGTCTCTCCATCACTGTTTATATCAACTATATAATGTTCCTTTTTTAATCTAAAAGCTATTGCCTCTGCAAGTTTTACTTCATCTTCAATTATTAAAATTCTCAAATCTAATATACTCCTTTTTAATATAAGGTTTGCCCCGACTGGGGAAATATTATTGAAGGCAAGGGTGGAGCCTTGCCTCTACAACATTTTTAATATATCATACAAACATTAATTATTTATTAAAAATTATCTTTCTTTTGCTGCTTTTACCAATCCTACAAACAATGGGGCTGGATTATTTGGTCTTGATTTTAATTCTGGGTGGAATTGTCCTGCTATAAAATATGGATGTGATGGTAATTCTACAATTTCTACTAAGCTTCCATCTGGAGACGTTCCAGATGCAATTAGCCCAGCTGCTTCTAGCCTTTGTTTGTAATCATTATTATATTCATATCTGTGTCTATGTCTTTCAGATATCATAGTTTTTCCATATACTTTATGTGCCAATGTATTTTCTTTTATTACACAGTCATAAGCTCCAAGTCTCATTGTTCCGCCTTTTTTGTTTATGTTTTTTTGTTCCTCCATAATATGAATTACAGGGTTTGTTGTATTTTCATCAAATTCTAATGAATTTGCATCTTTTAAGCCTAATACGTTTCTTGCGAATTCCACAACAGCCATTTGCATTCCAAGGCATATTCCAAGGAAAGGAACTTTATTTTCTCTTGCATATTTTATTGTTTCTATTTTTCCTTCAATTCCTCTATTTCCAAAGCCTCCTGGAACAATTATTCCTTGATATTTTTCTAAAATTTCTTTTGAATTCTCCGCTGTCACAGTTTCACAATCTATTAGGTCTATATCTACATTTACATCATTTGCAAAACCTGCATGTCTTAAGCTTTCCATTACAGAAATATATGCATCATCTAATTGCACATATTTTCCAACTATTGCAATTTTAACAGTTTTATCTCCTATATTTCTAACATTTTCTATCATTTTCTCCCATTGTGAATTGTTAGGTTCTATATTTTCTAGTTCCAAATGTTTGCAAACTTCTCTTGCTAATCCTTCTTTTTCTAATAATAATGGAACTGCATATAAATTATCTGCTGTTGTATTTTGTATTACACTAGTTTTTCTAACATTGCAAAATAGTGCAAGTTTTTCTCTTATAACATCTGTTATCTCAGTCTCTGTTCTACATACTAATATATCTGGCTTAATTCCCAAGCTTTGTAACTCTTTTACTGAATGTTGTGTTGGTTTTGATTTTATTTCATTTGAACCAGAAATGTATGGAAGTAGTGTTACATGAATATATAAAACATCTTCTGGGTCTTTTTCTAGTCCAACTTGCCTAATTGCTTCTATTATTGAAAGACCTTCTATATCTCCAACTGTTCCCCCAACTTCAGTTATTACAATATCTATATCTGTATTATCAAAACTATATATTTTTTCTTTTATTTCATTTGTAATATGTGGTATTACTTGTACTGTTTTTCCTAAGTAATCTCCTCTTCTTTCTTTTTCAATTACATTTGAATAAATTTTTCCCATTGTAACACTAGAATTTTTAGTTAAGTTTTCATCTATAAATCTTTCATAATGTCCTAAATCTAAGTCTGTTTCTGCTCCGTCATCTGTAACAAAAACCTCTCCATGTTCATATGGGCTCATTGTTCCTGGATCTACATTTATATATGGGTCAAATTTTTGTATTGTTATTTTATAGCCTCTATTCTTTAATAACCTTCCAAGTGATGCAGCAGTGATTCCTTTACCTAATCCTGATACTACTCCCCCTGTTACAAATATGTACTTTGTTTTCTTCATTTAATACTACCTCCATTATTACTTAATTACTTTTTTAAAAAATAAAAATAGATTTAAAAAACTTACCCACGAAAGGGGTTTTTTTTAAATCTATGTATAGATTTTAGCATTATTTTTGTAAGATTACAAGAGTTTTAGAAAAATATTGTGTAATTTTAGCAAATTACAATTTGTTAATATATTTTCAAATTCTGGTAATAATATTTTCAGGTGATTTTATGATTTCTTATTGGGTAGGTTCTACCGAAAAAACAAATTTTCCAAAATTAGATTCTAATTTGTTCTCTGATGTTTGTATTATTGGTGGTGGTATAACTGGTATAGCTACTGCTTATATGTTGAAGGATTCGGGTTTAAAGGTCACTTTACTTGAAGCAAGTAAAATTGGTATGGGCGTTACTGCAAATACTACTGCCAAAATCACAAGCCAGCATGATTTGTTTTATGATTATTTAATTAACTCCTGTGGTTTTGATACTGCTAAAAAATATTTAACTTCTAATGAAGAAGCCATTCATACCATTGAAAATATTGTAAAAGCTGAAAATATAGATTGTAATTTTGAGCATCAGAATGCATTTGTTTATACTTGTTCAAAAGATTTCATCCAAAAGATAAAGGACGAAACAGCTGCTGTAAAATCTTTAGGTTTGGATGCGAAATTAGTTACTGAAACTTCTCTGCCATTTACTGTTAAAGCTGCCATTTGTTTTCCAAACCAAGCTAAGTTTCATCCACGAAAATATATTTTAGGTTTAATGCCTGCTTTAGAAAAGATAGATATTTTTGAAAATTCTAAAGTAACCAATATAAAAAACAAAAATAATCGTTATAAAGTTTATTCAAATGGTCATACAGTTGATTGTAAATATCTAGTTTTAGCATGCCATTACCCTATTAAAAATTTTCCTGGTATGTATTTTTTAAAAATGTATCAAGATAAGTCTTATGTTATTGCAGTAGATACTAAAAAGCCTCCTTTGGATGGAATGTATATATCTGCTGAAGAACCTGTCACGTCTTTTAGAATGGCTGATAATTTGCTATTAGTGGGAGGCTCAGGGCATAAAACTGGTACGAATAATATTGATTTAGATAAAAGCTATATTAACTTAGAAAACTATATAAAAAGTATATATCCAGATGCCGAAGTAAAATATAGGTGGACAACAGAAGACTGCGTGCCACTTGATAAAATTCCTTACATTGGCAAATTTTCAAAACTTTATAATAATATGTATGTTGCAACTGGTTATAAAAAATGGGGCATGACTACCTCCCATGTTGCTGCTAAAATAATTTCAGATGACATTTTAGGGAAAGAAAATAAATACACTTCTATTTACTCTGCAACAAGGCTTCAACCTATTAAAAACAGGAAAGCATTTGGAGAAATATTAAATCAAACCGTATATTCTTTAGCAATTAATAAGATACAAAAGCCTAAACTAGATTATACCGAAATTAAAAATGATTGTGGTGGAATTGTAAATTATAAAGATAAAAAAATTGGTTTATATAAAGACAAAAATGGTAATATGTATGCAGTAAAACCTTATTGTTCTCATTTAGGATGTGAACTTGCTTGGAATAATTTAGACAAGACTTGGGATTGCCCTTGCCATGGTTCCAGATTTGATTATACTGGTAAAATAATAACTGAGCCAACAACAAAAGATTTGGAAAAAATTGATTTAAACACATAGTGATTAAGCATTTAAACTGTAATAAGAAATTTTCTGAAAAAACTTGACCAATTGTTTTCTTTCATATAAAATAATGGTATAGTTTATTTTAGGAGATATACAAATGAAAGAAGATAAAATTGATTTTTATAGTAAAACCACTCTAAAATCTTATAATTTAGATGAAACCATTCGTTACCAATTAAGTATGCTAGATAGTTTAGATGTATTTACTAGACAGCATTCTGAAAATGTTGCAAATGTTACTTGTAGACTATGTGAGCGTCTAAAACTTAATAAAGATTTCACTGTATATTGTACTACATGCGCATATTTACATGATATTGGAAAACTTTTTATTCCAGCTTCAATTCTACAAAAGCCAAGTTCTTTAACAGATGAAGAATTTGAAATAATGAAAACCCATACTACACTTGGTTATAATATGTGTATGGCGGATTTAAAGCTTAGACCTTATGCAAATGGTCCATTATATCACCATGAAGCTCTAAATGGTTCTGGTTATCCAAATCATCTTACCAAAAAGGATATACCTATAGAAGCACAAATTATAAGAGTTGCAGACGAATTTGATGCCATTGTTAGTAAAAGACAATATAAAACTCACATTGGAATAACTGATACTTTGCGCTTACTTGTAAAAGATGCACAACCTATTCCAAAATCAGTAGCGTTAAAATCATTAGAGTCTAATACTAGATTGGGAAAATTGAATCCTAGAGTTGTACGCACTCTTTTTCGTGTTGTTATTGAAGATACTGAGTATGAAATCAGTTGTATGATGGATTACATGAGATATATAAAAGAACAAATTAGAAGGCTTGAAATAATAAAAAATTATAACTATAAAATGCAGAAAGCGAAAAGTGAAAAGAAAAAGCAATATTTTAAATGTTGTATGGATACTATGTTTGAAGGCGGAGAAACTACAAAGAATTTCATGTATGTTTTAGAAGAATATTCTGCAGTTTATTTAAAAAAGAAAGAGCATGTTAATAATTTGTTTAATGAGATTAAGGAAATAAAAAAATTAAAAGTATAAAATACTTTATTTAAATATAAGCTAAAGCAATATATTATGCTTTAGCTTTTTTGTAATTGTATATTAATTTTTACTCCATTTTATTGTTTCTTAATTTCTTTACAATTTCTACTAAATTTTCCACTAAATAATTAATATCTTCTTGGGTATTTTCTTCTCCTAGTGTTATCCTTAAGGCACCATTGCTCAAATCACTCGGTAGTCCAATTGCGATCAATACATGTGATGGATTTGGATTTCCTGTACTGCATGCAGAACCAGCCGATGCACAAATTCCTTTTTCATCTAAGTTTAGTAATAATTCTCCTGCATCTATTCCCCTAAAACTTACATTAACATTTCCTGGCAATCTTTTTGTTCTATGTCCATTGATCTTTACATCTGGTATTTTTATTTCTATCTGTGATATTAAATATTCTCTCAAGATTTTCAATCTTTCATTGTATTTGTCTAAGTTTTTATTTGCTATTTGTATTGCCTTTCCTAAACCTACTATCCCTGCTACATTTTCTGTTCCTGCCCTTTTATCTTTTTCTTGATGTCCTCCATCTTGAATTTTTTTAAAATCTATACCATTTTTCACATATAATGCCCCAACACCTTTTGGTCCATAGAATTTATGTGCAGACATAGATAAGCTATCTATATTTAATTTATTTACATCTATTTTTATATTTCCAATTGCTTGAACTGCATCTGTATGGAAAATTATATTATTCATTTTTGCAATTTTTCCGATTTCTTCAATTGGCTCAATAGTTCCAATTTCATTATTTGCAAACATTATACTTATTAATATTGTGCTATCTGTTATTGAATTTTTTAGGTTTTCTATATTTATAAGACCATCTTTATCTACATCTAAATAAGTTACCCTAAATCCTTCTTTTTCCAAGGTTTTACACGTATTTAATACTGCATGATGTTCTATTTTGCTTGTTATTATATGATTTCCTTTATATTTATTTGCATACGCAATTCCCTTTAAAGCTAAATTATCGCTTTCACTTCCACATGCTGTAAAATAGATTTCTTCTGGCTTACAGTTTATTGCACTTGCTACTTTTTTTCTTGCTTCCTCTTTTGCTCTATTGGCTCTTCTTCCCAGACTGTACATTGATGAAGGATTACCATATTCTATACCAAAGTATGGTATCATTTCTTTTATTACCGCTTCTTTTACATAGGTTGTAGCACTATGGTCAAAATATCTTATTTTATTCATTCTATTATTCACCTTATAGATATTATATGCAAAAGTTAGCAAATTGAAACTAAAAAAATAATAAATGGGCACTAATTTTGTGCCCATCTTACCATTTTAACATCTTTATATTTATCTAAAACTTCCATGTATTTTTGATATTCTTCTTCCCATAAAATTTCTGGTACTTTATCAAATGCATCAAATACTTTTTCCGCTTCTGTTAAGAATATTATTTGTTCTTGATTACTAAGCCTTTCGTATTTTCTTGAAAATTTATATAATCTATCTAGCATTTGGTTTGCTTCTATAAAAGACCAAAAATCTTTTACTTTAATTCCTGCTGCTCTTATCTGTGCAACAGAAAATGCTATCAATAAAAATATTACAAATATTAAAATATATATTATTACTAAAAAAATCATATATTTTCCCTTCTTTTTCCTACGTATATACCATATTATACCACATCAGTATTTTTTTAGCAAATATATTTACTCTTTTTTTGATTATTCCCATTTTTTGTTGACTTTATGTTGGTTTTATTATATATTCCATTTTAGAAAGAAGTGATGTTATGGATTTAGATGAAGCAATTACAGTTTGCAAATCTGCTTTAAAAATGTCTTATTCTCCATATAGTAATTATCATGTTGGAGCTGCATTAGTTTGCAAATCTCGGTAAAATTTATTCTGGATGTAATATTGAAAATCATGGTATAATGTCTATTTGTGCTGAAAGAGTTGCTTTTACGAAAGCTATTTCTGAAGGTGAAAGAGATTTTGATTATATTGTTGTTTGTGGTGGAAGAGATTTAAAAAATTTAGAAAATTGCCTTCCTTGCGGATATTGCAGGCAATTCATGTCTGAATTTGTAGATAATAATTTTAAGATTTATGCTTTAGGCCCAAATGATAAAATCACTCCTTATACAATGAGTGATTTGTTACCAAATAATTTTAAATTATAAAATTATTTGGCAGAATAATATTAAGTTTAATTTAAAGTAGTACAGTAGCCCAACGCAGGGGTTTTATATATTTTATTTTTGATCGGCTCCGGGGTGACCGCTGTAGAAACTGTATGAGTTTTGCAAATAACAGTTTCTAGGATGGGGCAGTGAGAAAATAAAATATATAAAACCCCTGCGAGATTGGGCGGTTAATTTATTTTTACTACCTCTTTGTCTTTTGTTTCCTCAGCATTTTCTTGTTCTTTTTCCAAATTATCTTTTGCTACTGTCATCATTAATTTTATCCTGTTTGTTTGGTTTGTCTCGCTTGCTCCTGGGTCATAATCTATTGGAGCAATATTTGCTTCTGGGTATTTATTTCTTATTGCTTTTATTACACCTTTTCCCACTACATGGTTTGGTAAACATGCAAATGGTTGCAAGCATATTATATTTGGTACATCATTTTTTATAAATTCTACCATTTCCCCTGTAAGTAGCCACCCTTCTCCTGTTTGGTTACCAGTTGATAAAATTTCTTCTGCATAATCTGCTAACTCTAAAATATCTGATGGTTTAAAATATCCTTTTTTAGAACCTGTTATTGCGTTTCTGTAATCTTTTTCTATATTGTCTACAATATCTATTATCTTTTTAAATAACTTAGCTTTTACATCTGATGTTTTCAAATATTTATTTTTCTTTAATTCATTTGCTAATACGTATTTTACGAATCCCATAAATTCTGGAATTATAACTTCTGCCCCTTCTCTTTCTAATAGGCTGGCAACAAAGTTATTTCCGAATGGATGATATTTAATTAATATTTCTCCAACTATTCCTACTTTTGGTTTCTTTACACTTGTATCTAATTCAATTTTTTCAAAATCATCTACTATTTCATATAGTGAATTATTGAATTCTTTCATACTTGAATTTACTGTTTTTTCCTTGCATTTTTCTATCCATTTTTCTAGTAATTTTTTGCTTTCTCCATTATTTACTTCATAGGCTTTATTTTTATGGAAAACTGTTTGTAACATATCGCCATAAACAATTGATTTAAACATTTTTAATAATAATTTTGGTGTTATTTTAAAGCCAGAGTTTTTTTCAAGTCCTGCCACATTAAATGAAATTACTGGTACATTTGGATATCCTGCATCTTTTATTGCTTTTCTTATAAATCCAATATAGTTAGTTGCTCTACATCCTCCACCTGTTTGAGACATCATTAATGCTACCTTATTTGTATCATATTCTCCACTTTCTAAAGCTTCAATCAATTGTCCTACTGTTAGTATTGATGGATAACACGCATCATTATTAACATATTTTAAACCTGTTTCTACAGTTTTACTTGTGCAATCTCTTAATAGTTTTACTTTATATCCTTCTGATTTTAGTGCTTCTGATAAAAGTTCAAAATGTATTGGAGCCATTTGCGGAATAAGTATTGTATAATCTTTTTTCATTTTTTTAGTAAATTCTACTCTTGGTGTTACATATGTTCCCACACATTTTCTTTGAAGTTTCTCTCTTTTTTTCATGCTAGCAAGTAATGAACGTATTCTTATTCTAATTGCCCCTAAGTTATTTACTTCATCAATTTTTATTAGAGTATACATTTTTCCAAAACTTGTTAAAATTTCCTCTACTTGGTCTGTTGTAACCGCATCTACTCCACATCCAAATGAGTTTAATTGTACTAATTCTAAGTTATCATGGTGCCCTACAAAGTCAGCTGCTGCATATAACCTTGAATGAAATACCCATTGGTCTACAACTCTTAACGGTCTCTTTGTCTCCACATTTTGAGCAACAGAATCTTCTGTTAATACACAAAGTCCTAAAGATGTTATCATTGTGTCTATTCCGTGATTTATCTCTGGGTCGACATGGTATGGTCTTCCTGCAAGTACTATTCCTTTTAAATTGTTTTCCTCCATATATTTTAATGTTTCTTGACCCTTATTTTTTATGTCTTCTCTTACTTGTTTGTATTCTTTTTCTGCACAATTAATTGCTTCCTCTAATTCTTTTCTTGTAAAATTATATTTTTTTAGTCCTTCTACCTCTAGCAATCTTGTAGCCAATTTCTTTTTATCAAAAGGCAAAAATGGGTTAATAAAGTTAATATCTTTTAGTTCCTCAACATTACTTTTTAATACCTCTGAATATGAAATTACTATTGGGCAATTATATTTATTATTTGCATCTTTATATTCTTTTCTTGAATATGTCATACAAGGGTAGAAAATATCTTTAACACCCTTTTCAATTAAGTCTATTATATGTCCATGTGTTAATTTTGCTGGATAGCACACAGATTCAGATGGCATAGATTCAATACCTTTTTCATATGTTTTTCTATTGCTTTTTTCAGATAGAATTACTCTAAATCCTAGTTTTGTAAACATTGTAAACCAGAATGGATAGTCTTCATACATGTTTAATGCACGAAGTATTCCAATTGTTCCTCTTGTAGCTTCTTCCTCTTTTAAAGGTTCATATCCGAAAGTTCTTTCAAATTTATATTTATAAAGGTTTGGTAAATCTTTTTTCGTTTTATCTTTTCCAGCACCTTTTTCACATCTATTTCCAGATACAAATATTTTTCCATTTGAAAATTGGTTTAATGTTAATAGACAGTGATTTTCACAGCCTTTGCATCTTGTATTCATTACTGTTATTTTTAAATTATCTAATTCATTTTCTCTTAATATTTTAGACTTATACTCTTTGTCATCTAAGCTTGCATATTTTTCTTTTGCTAAATATGCTACACCATAAGCTCCCATTAACCCTGCAATATCTGGTCTTATCACATTTTTTCCAATGATTTTTTCAAAAGCTCTTAAAACAGCATCATTATAAAATGTACCACCTTGTACAACAATATTGTCTCCTAAACTTTCCACATCACGTATTTTCATAACTTTTTGCAAAGCATTTTTTACTACTGAATAAGAAAGCCCTGCTGATATATCTCCAACTGAATAGCCTTCTTTTTGAGCTTGTTTTATTTTGGAATTCATGAATACAGTACATCTTGAGCCCAAGTCTACTGGTCTTCTTGCTTCTATTGCACCTTGGACAAACTCTTGCATTGGAATATTTAAACTTTTTGCAAAAGTCTCCATAAATGAGCCACAACCTGATGAACATGCTTCATTTAGCATAATATTATCGATTGCATTATTCTTGATTTTTATGTATTTCATGTCTTGTCCACCAATATCAACTATACTTGTTGCATTTGGTGAAAATATTTTTGCAGCTGTATAATGTGCTATTGTTTCTATTTCATTTAATTCAACATTTAGTCCTGTTTGTATTAGTTTTTCTCCATACCCAGTTGAGCCACTATAACGAATTATAGCTTCTTTTGGGAGCACTTTGTATAGTTCCTTTAACATTCCAATAACTGTTTGTATTGGCTTTCCTTCATTACTTTTGTATGAAGAATAAAGTAATGCTCCATTTTCATCTATCAACACTAATTTACTTGTGGTTGAACCTGCATCAATTCCTATAAAGCAATCACCCTCAAAGCCTTTTAAATCTCTTTTAGGAACAATATTTTTTGCATGCCTTTGTTTAAATTGTTCATATTCTTCTTCTACTATAAATAATGGTGCTAAACTATCGGCTCTATCATCATGATAACTTTTTAACAGTTCTATTTTACTTTTTAATTTTTGAATACTTATTGGATTATAATTCATAGAATCTAATGTTGCTCCTTTTGCAACTAAAAGATGTGCATCTTCTGGAATTATTATTTCATCATCTTTTAAATTTAGAGTTTCTATAAATCTTTTTCTAAGTTCTGGTAAGTAACTAAGTGGTCCTCCTAAAAAAGCTACATTTCCTTTTATTGGTCTTCCACAAGCTAGCCCACTTATTGTTTGGTTCACTACCGCTTGAAAAATAGATGTTGCAATATCTTCTTTTGCAGCACCTTCATTTAAAAGTGGTTGTATATCTGTTTTTGCAAATACTCCACATCTAGATGCAATTGGATAAATTGTATTATGATTTTTAGATAATTCATTTAACCCAAAAGTATCTGTATTCAATAATGTCGCCATTTGGTCCAAAAATGCTCCTGTTCCTCCTGCACATGTTCCATTCATTCTTTGTTCTATTGACTTATCAAAATATATTATTTTCGCATCTTCTCCACCAAGTTCTATAACAACATCAGTTCTTGGAATATAATATTCCACTGCTCTTTTGCAAGCAACCACTTCTTGTATAAATGGTATTCCTAAAAAGTCGGCTACTGCCATTGCTCCTGACCCTGTTAATGCAAGAGTAATATCAAAATTTGTATACTTTTCAGCAATTTCCTCTAAGAAGTCACATATTGTTTTCCTTGTGTCTGAAAAATGTCTCCTATAATCTTTATATATAATTTCCCTATTTTTGTTCATTACAACTATCTTAACTGTTGTCGAACCTACGTCAAGCCCCACATGTAATACGTCTTTTTCCATAAAATCACTTCCTTTAGGTTCCCTTAATCCGTATTATATATAATAATACAAAATTCGACAAAATGCAAGGAAAAACCGACTACTTTAAGCTGTAAAATTTTAGCACATAAAAAAATATTTTATTTTTCTTTTAGTATATCTTTGTCTCTAATTTTGAAATCTTTCTCGAGTGATGAATAACTCTTAAGATATAAATATTTTTTGAATTAAATGTATAAAGAATTCTATATGATTTATAAATTAACTCTCTCATTTCCTTTGAATTAAATTCTGGAACATATCTTCCCATACTTGAAAATAGCTTTAGATTTTCGATTCTCCTTAATATATCAGCAATAGTTTTATTAGCATAATATACAGAGTCTCTTTCTATATAATTTTTTATTTCAGCCAAATCTTTCAATGCCTTCTTTTTCATTACTATCTGTCTTATATTTATGGTCTCCTAATAATATATCATATGCTTCTTCCCATGGTATTCCTTTTATTCCAGCCTCTTCTTCTTTTAAAGCTAATGTAACTGCTACTATAACATATTCTTCATAAGGTAGATTTGGATCGTTCTCAATTTTCTCTAATTCTTCATAAGTCATTTTATCGTATTTTTCCACTAATTTAGTTTTTTCTTCTATTCTCATAATCTGTATTCCCTCCTTATTTTTTATGTGCTAAGGATTTTACTTTATTAGTATATAGCTTTTTATTGTACTTGTCAACTTTTTTGACAATATTTTTCAAGCTTTAATATCTCTTGTTTGACTAAATCGGTATGGTTATCCTAAAAATAATAAGCCAGCATTCTCACTTGAGCTTGCTGGTTTATTTATTATTTGCATATTTTCTCTGCTATGCTTTTTGTATCTGTTTTCATTTCTTTTTCTAGGTCATCTACACTTCCATGTGTTACGAAGCAGTCATCATAGCCAATTGGTATAATCTTTACATTTTCCATATTGCTTCTATTTATTAGATCTAAAATATTTGTATATAGTCCTCCGTTTAAGATACCATCTTCCATTGTTACAACTTTTTTTGTTTTTTCTATTGATTTTATTATAGTTTCTTTATCTAATGGTTTTAAAAATCTTACATTTATTATTTCTGCATCAATATCCTGTTCTTTTAGTATATTTGAAACTTCAATTGCTCTATCTACCATTTTTCCTATTGCTATTATGCTTATATCTTTTCCTTCTTTTATTAATTCTGATTTTCCCAAAACTATTTTATCATTTTTTTCTATTTTGTTTTTTCCTTCTCCACCTCTTGGGTATCTAATTAATACTGGTCCATTAAAGTTTATTCCAAATTCCAACATTTCTTCTAATTCTTTAAAATCCTTTGGTGCCATTATAGTTAAATTTGGTATTGCTGATGCAAATGACATATCAAATATTCCATGATGTGTTTCTCCATCATTTCCTACAAGTCCTGCTCTATCTATGCATATTGTAACTGGTATGTTTTGAAGAGCAACATCATGTATTAATTGGTCATACCCTCTTTGTAAAAATGAAGAATACAGTGGTAATACTGGCTTTAAACCTGCTTTTGCCATTCCTGCTACTAATCCTACTGCATGTTGTTCCGCAATTCCCACATCAAAAAATCTATTTGGAAATTCTTTTGCAAATTCCTTCAATCCTGTTCCATCTTTCATTGCAGCAGTAACTGCAACTATTTTTTCATCTTTTTTTGCAAGTTCTACCAGTTTTTCTCCAAATACTTTTGAATAATCTTTTTTAGATGGTGCTAATTTTTCTCCTGTTTCTATATTAAATGGAGATATTCCGTGGAATTTATCAGGATTTTCTTCTGCAATTTTATAACCTTTTCCCTTTTTAGTAATTATATGTACAAGCACTGGTCCTTTTACTTCTTTAGCCATTTTAAGTATATTTTCTAATTTTTCAATATTATGTCCATCTACTGGTCCTAAATAAGTAAATCCTATATCTTCAAAATACATATTTGGTATAAATATTTGTTTTATTGTTTTCTTTCCTCTTTGTACTAAGTCAACTATTTTTTCTCCAACTTTTGGTATTTTTAAGGTAAATCTTTTTACTCTGCTATTTGCTTTTGTATAAAATTTTCTTGTCCTTAATTTACTTAAAAATGTAGGTATTCCTCCAACATTTTTAGATATGCTCATTTCATTATCATTTAATATTACTATTAATTTTGTCTTACTTGTTCCTGCATCATTTAAAGCTTCTTCAGCCATTCCTCCTGTAAGTGAGCCATCTCCTATTACTGAAATTACATTATAGTTTTCTTTCAATAGGTCTCTTGCTCTTGCCATACCTATTCCTACAGATATAGAAGTGCTACTATGTCCTGTATTAAATACATCATATTCTGATTCGCATGTTTTTGGGAAGCCTGCTAATCCTTTATATTGTCTTAGAGTATCCATTTGGTCTTTTCTCCCTGTAAGGATTTTATGTACATAACTTTGATGTCCAACATCCCAAATTATTTTGTCTGTTGGTGTGTTGAATATTGTGTGTAATGCTATTGTAAGTTCTACTACACCTAAATTAGAGGCCAAATGGCCTCCATTTTTTGATACTATATTTAATATTTTTTGTCTTATTTCTTCTGCTAATTTTTCCTTTTCTTCTATGCTTAGTGTTTTTAGGTCTTTTGGTTCATTTATTTTTTCTAATATGTTTTCCAATTTTATCCCTCATTTTTCCTGTGCTTTGTTTTTGCTCCTGTTCAGAATAATCAATTATTACTAGTCGCCGTAAGCGGCTCCCCCTATACGTTTGCAATATAATTATTTTAGGAAATGTAATCTTACAATTTCTTTTCTAATTTTGCAACAATTACCGTCATATCATCTTTTGCTATTCCTAATCCGTTATCTATTGCTTCTTGCTTTATTATGTTAGCTATTTTTTCTATATCAGTAGTTTCTATATTTTCTAGCAAATTTTTTAGCCATATTTCTTTATTTTCATATTCTGTATTTGATTCTAATATTCCGTCTGAGCACATTATTATAATATCTTCTGGCTTTAGGTCTTTATCATATACCACTAAATCTATTTTGTCTAGTACCCCTGCTGGGAATGATACCGCTTTTACTACTTCTACTTTATTCTTAGATTTTATAAATGTTGGGCATGCTCCATTTTTTACGAACTCAATATTTCCATTATTTAAGTCTACAATTGATAAGTCAATTGTTGCATATGTTTCTTCATTTGAATTTATATTTATTGCAGAGTTTATGAGTCCTATTGACACTTCTTTATCAAATCCATTTGTAAGCATTTTTTTAAGCATACTAATTACTGTATTACTGCTTTTATTTGCTTGCGTTCCTGAACCCATTCCATCGCTTATAGCAAGCATATATTTTCCATCTTCCAGTTTTACTATAAGATTGTTATCTCCTGAAATTTCACTTTTATTTTTTGTTTCTGTTAAAACAACTTTACTTAGTTTATATTTTTCTTCTTTTTTCTCTTCTTTGCTGTCTCCGTTTTTTTCGTCTATATCTTCAGCAATTGAAGATATTACTTTTGAAACTCCACCAAGTTGTGTTGCAAGTACTCTTTTATTATTTGCTTCTTTTACCTTCCACAAAATATTTAATTTATGTATTCTATATGTTGCATTTATTACTTTTACAACTTCTGCTATATTTTGCTTTGCCTCGTCTGTATCTACTGCTATTTTACAATTTTCATTATTTGACAATATATTTATTAAACATTCTTCTGTCATTTCATTATTTTTAATTAGTTCGTCATAAATATCTTCTGATATATTTTCATTTTCTATTAAATCATCATAAAAAATGTTTTCTTCTAAGTCCTCAAAATTATTACTTAAGTCATCTAAAAATAATTCTTTGTTCTCATCTTCTAAGTCCTTTGTTTCTAAAACATCTTTGGCTGATTCATTATAACTATTAGCCATTTGTGCAATAGTTTCAGAAACCCCATTTAGTTTTTGAACAGTTTCACCCTCTAATACTCCAGCTGTAACTGGAAAGCATTTTACTTGTGGGATTATATCCTCTATATTTATTTTTACATCTTTTGGTATGGCTAATAGTCCTAATGATGCAACTAGAATTTCTCTAATTGTAATAATCGGAACTGTATTTCCATTTGCCACATATGTTAAAACTGCATTCCCTACACAAAAGCCAACTATTACTCCTGGTTTTCCAAGTTTATTTAGTAGTCCTGCTATCATTCCAGAAATTGCATAAGCTGCTACTAATATTGGAGAATTTGCTGTTATTATTCCCAGTACCATTCCTATTGTTATTCCAGAAGTAGCACCTACTAGCATTCCATGTTTCCAGCCCAAGAATAACACTAACATTACGCTTAAAATATTTGTAACAGATAATCCCCAAAATTTTAATCCATTTAAAGAAACAAATGCTATTGATACAAGAAGACTTGCCCCCATAACCTCTTCTATTGAAAATGCTTGTTTTTCTGTATATTCACTTATAACAATTAGTGAATTTGCAAAAATTTTATAAAAGATATATGTAATTAATCCAATTGCCACACTTGTTACTAAATCATAAAATAAAAATCCTGTAAAAATCATTTTTAATGCTTGGACAACAAATACTGAAATGAAAACATATCGTCCTAGTTTTTGTTTTTCATTTCTTTCATCTTCCTCAAAATTCGGTCTTATAATTAATACGAGTCCCATAAATAATATTGAAGTAATTAAAAACGTACCTAAACCACCAAATCCAAATTTTATTAGTGTTCCAATTGTAACTAATATGTATATTAGTCCTACCGGTTTTCTATTACTACAACACGCAGCAAAAATAGCTAGTCCAAAAGGAGCCCACTCTCCATTAAAGCTTACGGTTGATACCATAAAGCTTATTATGTATAGAAAAATATATTTTGCTTGAAATAGGTTTTTTATGTTTAATCTTGATTTTTTTTCTTCATTTATATATTCTTCTTCATTATTATCTATATTTTGAAACATCCTCTACCACCCTTTTTCTTTTCTAAAATTTTAATTATGGTTTAACGCACTATTTATTAAAATATTATAATATTGCAACATCCGCCATAAGGTAGGCTGATTAGTAATAAATCTTTATCATAATTGCGCGATTATTATTTTACATCTAAATAGCCATTTTTTTTGTCGTTTTACGTAATCATTCTAGAAAAGTGTTCTACATTTTGTGATAATTTAATATTATATTTTTTAAACTTCTGTAAAATATTCATTTATTCTAATTATTAATTCTGTTTTCGCTTCTTCTAATGTCATATTTTCTAGTTGGGCTCCGGCAAGTGTTATATGCCCTCCTCCACCTAATTTTTCTAATATTACTTGCACATTTATGTCTCCAATTGAACGTCCGCTTATACAAATTTTATCTCCCATATCTCCTATTACAAATGATGCTGTAATATTACTAATTGTAAGCAATTCATCTGCTGCTTTTGCACATATTAAATTAGCATTTTTGTCTTTTTCTGTATATTCAGAAATTCCTATGGATTCATTTACTATTTCTGCATTTTTTACAATATCTGCAATTACATTATAACTTTCCAAGTCGCTTTGAAACCATTTCTTTACTTTTATAATGTCAATTCCATATTTTCTTAAATATGCTGCTGCTTCAAAAGTTCTAACACCTGTTTTAAATGTAAAGTTTTTTGTATCCATCATTATTCCGGCATATAAACTTTCTGCTTCTATTTGTTCAAGTGTTATGTTTTTACTTGAATATTCTATAATTTCTGTTACAAGTTCTGCAGCTGAAGATGCATATACCTCATGGAAGGTAAGTATTGCGTTATCTATAAAGTCTTCCCCTCTTCTATGGTGGTCTATTATAACTATTTTTTCTGCTTCATCTATTAATTCCGGAACTTCAACATATCCTCTTTTATGTGTATCTACTACTATTAAAAGAGTATCTTTTGTAATTTTAGACATCGCTTCTGCTTTATCTATGATTACATTTTTATATTCTTCTTGTTTTTTTAGTGTTTCTACAAAATTTTCTACTGCTAAACCATTTGTATTGTTTACAATAAATGCTTCTTTTCCAAATTCTTTTGCTAGTCTATAAATTCCTAAGCTTGAGCCCAAAGAATCTATATCTGCATTCATATGCCCCATTACCATTACGTTTGTAGAATTCTCTATTATTTCCTCTAGTGCATTTGATATTACTCTTGCTTTTACTCTTGTTCTTTTTTCTAGTTCTAAAGTTTTTCCACCAAAGAATGTGTACTTACCTTGTTTTCTTACAACTGCTTGGTCTCCACCTCTTCCCAAAGCAACTTTCATTGCCTCTTGAGCAGTTTCATATTTTTCATAGTTTGTTTCTCCTTCATCTGTAAATGCCATACTAAGTGTCATTTGTAGTTTGTCTTCTGTTTCTATCTCTTTTATTTCGTCTAATATGCTAAATTTGTCATTTTCCATTTTTTCTAAATCTTTTTCTTCAAAAAGTGAAATAAATGTATCTCTTTCTTTTTTTATGATTAGTCCGCCTTTACTTGCAGCCCATTCATATAGTTTTTTCTCAGCTTCAGCTATTACTTGTGTTTTTTTGTCCTCTGGTATTCTTTGCATTATTTCCTCGTAATTATCTATCATTACTATTGCAACACAAGATTTTGATTCATTATATTTGTTTAATAATTCTTGATTTTCAGTAATATCTATAAAATATAATATTGTAATATATTCTGATGCATTTTTCTTTCTATCTCTTTTTTTATTTTTAACATAATTTCCTATTATATGGTAGGTTTTATTCTCTATATCTATTTGTTTATCTAAAGAAACAGTTTGATTATTCTCAACATCTATTTTTATTTCTTTTGATAAATCTTCAATATAAGAATTTATGCCTACATTAGCAAATTCTTTATTAAATTTTGAGTTTCTCCATATTACATTTCCATTAGTTTCTAATACAATAAGTGGAAATGGTGAATTTATTAATGTTTCTTTTGCAACAGAATCAACATTTAATGTTAGTTCATCTAAATAGTTCGATACTTCTCCTTTTCTTTTTTGACTTACCCATATTGTGTATGTTAATACTGCTGCATATATAATAATTGATGGAATTATATATGCAGTATTGTTTATACATAAAACTAATAATAATACTGCTATTATTACTAGATATATCTTTGTTTTGGACTCCAATTTTTCAAATATCTTTAAATTATTATTGGTCATAAAAATTTCCTTTCTTTTTATTCAACATATCTATTTTACCTCAAAATGGCTATATTGTCAACTTTTAGAGAAAGTTTTAAGGTCACAATTTGTGACCTCAAGTTTTATTTTTTATTTAAATAATCAGCTATTTGTGCATATTCTGCTAGTGTTAGTTTTTCTCCCCTTATTTTTAAATCAATGTTAAATTCTTGCAGTATTTTTTCTATCTCATCTTTATTTCCAAATAAATTACTATTAGTTAAGCTGTTTAATAATGTTTTCCTTTTTTGCATAAATGCCGATTTAATAATTTTAAACATTAATTCTTCATTTTCTACTTTTACACTTGGTGTTTTTAGTACATCTAGTTTTATTATTGTAGAATTTACTTCTGGTGCTGGTATAAATGATGTTTTATCTACTTCATATATTCTTGATGGTTTTGTGTAATAATTTATAGCATATGTTATTGCACCTGTGTTCACTTCTCCTGGTTTTGCGACTAATCTATCTGCTACTTCTTTTTGTATCATTACTGTTATACTTTCTATATCTAGTCTTTCTTCTAATAGTTTCATAATTATTGGAGTTGTAATATAATATGGTAAATTTGCAACTACTTTTGCGTGTTTAATTGTTTCATGTTTATTTTCTGAAATTAATTTATTTAAGTCTACTTTTAATACATCGTTATTTATTAATTCAAAATTATCATATAATTTAAATCTGTCTTCTAATATTTCTATCATTCTTGTGTCTAATTCTATACAAATAACTTTTCCTGCACTTTCTAATAATGGCTTTGTTAATGTTCCAAGCCCTGGTCCTATTTCTATTACTAGGTCCTCTTTTGATATTTTAGAAGAATCTACAATTGCATCTATTGCATTATCATCTATCAAGAAATTTTGTCCTAGTTTTTTATTTGCAGTTATTCCATATTTTTTCATTATAAATTTTGTTTCTTCGTAAATATTCATGTGTTCCTCCTTGTTTAAATTATATACTATTATATCACATTTTTCGCGTAAATTTATTGATTTTTTAAAATTTATAATATAAAATCTTATTATAAAAACTTGGAGTAGGTGATTTTTTGAAAAAATCTAAAAAAATACAAAAGATTAATTCCACAAATAAGAAATCTTTAACAATATTTCTTATTTGTATTGTCTTGATTTTAGTACTTTTACTTGTTAGAATTTGCTTTTTACAATTTGTTCAAGGTAATACTTTAAGGGCTAAAGCTAATGCCCAACAAACTACAACTAGAACAATTGCTGCTAACCGTGGCACTATTTATGATTGTAATGGTAATATTTTAGCTTCTAGTACTCATGTTGATATTGTTTCTGTAAATCCGAAAAATATTTTATATTCAGATAAAACTGAAGTCCCTAAAGAAATTTTGGCTAGTAAATTTAGTGAACTTTTCAACTTAGATTATACAGAAACTTTAAATAAATTAAATGAAGATTCAAAATATGTAACTATAACTAACAAAGCTGAGAGTGAAACTGTTACAGCTTTAAAAGCTTGGATGAAAGAATGTAAAATAACTTCTGGAATAAACATAGATTCTACTATAAATAGATATTATCCTTATAACAATCTTGCCTCAAATCTAATAGGGTTTACTGGATCTAATACCCATGGTAGTTGGGGACTAGAATATTCTTTAGATAATACTTTAGCTGGAACAGATGGTAAAGTTGTAATGCTTACAGATTCTGTTAATAGTGAAATTCCAAACCAGGAGAAAACATATATAGAAGCTAAAGATGGTTCTTCTGTTTATTTAACTATGGATGTTGAAGTCCAATCTGTATGCGAAAAATATCTTGCTCAAGCTGTTAGTGATAACAAAGCTGATGGTGGAACAGTTATTGTAATGGAGCCTGATACTGGTAATATTTTGGCCATGGCAACTTACCCTGATTACAACTTAAATACCCCTTTTACTCCAACTAACTCTACTATCTTAAGTACTTGGGATACTTTATCTTCTGAGGAAAAAACTCGGGACTTTATATAAAATGTGGAATAATTCTGCAACTCAAGAAACATATGAACCTGGTTCTACTTTTAAATTAATTACTGCATCTGTTGCATTAGAAGAAGGAATTGCAGAAACAGATAAAGCTGAAGATTTCAATTGTACTGGTATTCAAAAAGTAGCATACACATCTATGAGATGTTGGAAATTTCCTCAAGCTCACAATGAACAAACTTTAAGACAAGCCCTAGGTAATTCTTGTAACCCTGCATTTATTCAATTAGGGCAAAGAATTGGTGCCCCAACTTTATATAAATATTATGAGGCATTTGGTTTATTTGAAAGAACTAATCCTGTTTTTTATGGTGAAGCAAGTGGTAATTTCTGGGATTTACAAGATGTTACAGACGTGGAACTTGCAACAATGTCGTTTGGGCAAAGGTTTAAAATCACTCCTCTTCAACTTGTAACAGCTGTTTCAGCAATAGCAAATGAAGGAGTCCTAGTGCAACCACAAATAGTAAAGCGAACTGTAGATTCTTCTACTGGAGCAGTTACAACAACAGAAACTGTTGAGAAACGTCAAGTCATCTCTAAGGAAACCGCCGAAACAATGATGGATTTAATGGAATATGTTGTAGAAAAAGGAACTGGACGACATGCACAAGTTTCTGGATATTCTGTTGGAGGGAAGTCTGGTACTTCTGAACCTCTTGACGATAATGCAGAAGAAGGCTATGTAGCTTCTTTCATAGGTGTTGCCCCTGTATCTAACCCAGAAGTAGTAATTTTAGTTGCAATTTATGACCCTAAAGGCTCTGCTGGACATCAAGGTGGACAAGTTGCAGGTCCAGTAGTATCTCAAATATTATCTGAAATACTTCCAAACCTTGACATTGCATCTAGCACAGATTCAAATTCAAGTACTTCTTCTAATACATACAATACTACTGCTTTACCTGATGTTAGAAATTTAACTACTTCTAAAGCAAAGGAAGTTTTAGAAAACGCTGGTTTTAAGGTAACTATATCTGGAGAAATAGACTCTTCTACTTTAGTTACTGAGCAAACTCCAAAAACAGGAGTAAAATTATTAAATGGTGCAAATGTATTTTTATATACTGAAAATAATAATGTAAAATCTTCTGTTACGGTTCCAAATTTCAAGGGTATGTCTGCTGCACAAGCAATAAATTCTGCAAATTCTAAGCAACTAAACTTAGTATTAAATGGCACTGGTGTTGTTATAAGCCAAGATACAGCTTCTAATAGCGAAGTGGAAATAGGCTCTGTTATAACTTTAAAACTAGGTGCAGAATTAGATGGAGGATATTAAAATGGAACATTGGACTGCTGAAGATTATAAGAATTATACAAATAAAAATGTTAGAAAAACTAAATATAGAGCATATAAAACTTCTGTAGATGGACATACTTTTGATAGTCAAAAGGAAGCTAATTATTACAATATGTTAAAGCTTAGGTTGCAAGCAAAAAATATAAAGGGATTCTGCCTTCAGCCTACTTTCGTATTAGCTCCTAGTCTAAAATATAAAGCTGATTTCATTATTTTTAATAATGATGGGACTTATGATATTATTGATGTTAAAGGTTTTAAGACTAAAGAATATATCGCAAAGAAAAAAGTTTTTGAAGATAAATTTAATTTAAAAATCACAGAAGAATTTGAGAATAATTAAAAAATGTAGGGGTCACACCCCTACATTTTATTTTGCTTTTCCGTTTTCATAATATTTTTTCAATTTTTCGTATGCTAAGTAATTTATTGTTCCTGCTGGGAATTTGCCATTAGCATTTTTCTTTCCTGCTGGTACTCCCGTTAATATTTCTATTCCTTCATCAATTGTTGATACTGCATATATATGGAATTTTCCAGCTTTTACCGCTTCTATTACTTCATCTGATAGATGAAGATTTTTTACATTTTGAACTGGAATTATAACACCTTGTTCATAGTTTAAACCTTTCATTTTACAAGTATCATAAAATCCTTCTATTTTTTCATTTACCCCACCTATTGGCTGTATAAATCCTTTTTGGTTTACTGAACCTGTTACTGCAATTGATTGGTTTATTGGTATTCCAGAAAGGCTAGAAAGTATAGCATAGGCTTCTGTGCTAGATGCGCTATCTCCATCTACTCCATTATACATTTGTTCAAAACATAAACTAGCAGTAAGTGATAATGGAAAATCTTGTGCAAATTTTTCCCCTAAATATCCTGAAAGTATTAGCACACCTTTTGAATGTGATGGTCCAGATAGTTCAATTTCTCTTTCTATATTTACAACTCCTGTTTTTCCCATGTATGTGTTTGCTGTAATTCTTGAAGGTTTTCCGAAAGTATAATCTCCTATTGTCATAACTGTAAGTCCGTTTATAACGCCTGTTTCATACCCTTCTGTATTAATAAGCAAAGTATTGTCTGCAATCATTTCTGAATATCTATGTTCATATTTCTTTATTCTATCTATTCTTTCATAAAGTGCCTTTTCTATAAATTCTTTTGTTACCACTTTTTTTCTTGCAAGTTTTGCCCAAGTAGAACTTTCTGAAATAATTTCTCCTATTTCAGAGAAATGTGTAGATAATTTATCTCTATCCTCTGTTATTCTTGAAGTAAATTCTACAACTTTTGCCATTGCCTCTTTATCTAAAGGCAAGAATCCTTCTCTTTCACTATAGTTATGCACAAATTTTGCAAGTTTGTTGATATTTTCTTCTGTTCTTGGTGCATCTTCCTCAAATTCTGCTTTTATTTTAAATAATTTTCTAAAGTCTGGATCTAATGCAAGTAATGTATGATATATATTTGAGTCTCCAAGTAAAATAACTTTTACATTAAGCGGAATTGGCTCTGGTTTTAAAGAAATCATAACCATATAAGAACGTTGTTCCACATTATTTTCTATAGAAAGTTCTTTTACTAATAATGCCTTTTTCAAAGTATCGTAGCAAATTTGGTTTGACAATAAATCTTGTGCTTGAAGTATAATATATCCGCCATTTGCCTTATGCAAAAGTCCTGGTTTTAGCATAGTAAAATCTGTTTTAAGCATTCCATATTGATTTTCATATTCTAATTTTCCAAATAAATTATGGTACATATAATTTGTGTCCATAATTATAGGAGCTCCTTCTAAATTGCTGTTATCCACAAACAAATTTACTCTATAATTAAGCCATGGTTTAACTATTTCTGGTTTTGAATTTTGAGGACTTGGCTGTGTTTCCTCCTCTTTTATGAAATATGGTAAATTTTTTAATATATCTTTTTTTACATTATCTAAAAATGCTACTACTTTTTTATATTTTTTATATGTTGCTCTAATTGGATTTATATATGCATTAATTGTTAATAATGCAATATTTGCTTGCCAATCCTCTATTTTTTTGTCTGCTTCTTTATCTATCATTTTTATCTGGCTAATAGCAGCAACAACATGTTCTTGAACAACATTAGATTTCTCTTCAAAGTCTTTTTTAGTTTCTTCATCTAGTTTGTCATATTCGTCTTCCTCAATAACTTCACCATTTAAAACAGGCATCATGTAAATTCCATTTTGAGCAGATTTTACTTGAAAACCAAATTTCAAACATTGTTTATTTAAATTATTTAGTAATTTATCCTTTTTCTCTTCGAATCCTTGTCTTATAAGATTTTTTTCTTTTTCAAAATCTTCATTACTAAATGTTTTATAAATATATTTTTTAATGTCTACAATAAAAGAATCCATAGCCTCTTTAAATTCTTTTCCCATTCCTGCTGGAAGTGATACTGCTATTGGCTCATTTGGATCATTAAAATTATATATATAGCACCAGTCATCTGGTGTTTTTTGTTTTGCCGCAAGTTCTGTTACATATTTTTTAGTATACATTGTTTTTCCTACACCTGAAGGACCTTCTAGGTATAAGTTATAGCCTTTAGAATTAATGTTAAGTCCAAATTCTAAGGCTTTTATTCCTCTTTCTTGTCCATATACTAAATCATCATCATCTATATCTGCTGTTGTTTCAAAGTTAAAAACATTTGGATCACATATGTTTTTTAATTGTTTGTAATTTAACTCATTTTTTTTCATTCGTTTTCCCCCTAAATTATTTTAATTTTAAAGTCATAATATTAGCGTCATATGTATTATTATAATATTTTTTCCTAAAGCCTACATTTTTAAAACCATTTTTTTCATAAAGTTTTATTGCTGCCAAATTAGTATTATTTACCTCTAATGTAATTTTTTCTTTACCATTTTCTTTAGCAAGTTTTATAAGTTCTGTAAGTAGTTCATTTCCAATTCCTTTTTTTCTAAAGTCTTTTCTTACAACAATATTTGTAATTTCTAATTGGTCTACTGTATCTATAACTCCCGCAAATCCTACAATTTCCCTATTTATTTTTGCAATTATATATTGAGAAAATGGATTTTTTATTTCAGATTCTAAAATACTACTATTCCAAAACTCATCAAAATCACTTGTAAGATTATTGGCAATTTCAGCTAAGTCTGAAATAGTCATTTTATCAATCACTAAGTTTTTCATTTTAGCTCTTTCATCCTTTCAGCTTGTGATTTTCTTAAATACATTGGAACTATAGTATCAGCTGTTTCTGAAATTCCTTTTTTATATTTATTATAGCTACATATTCCAACATTTACAGCATGTATATTGTTATCGCTAACAAAATCTCCATTTAACAAGTCTTTATGTAGTACTGCTCCATCTCCCACAAAAGTTATATCATTATTTGGTAAATTTTCAATTATCACATTAATATCGTCTGCCGTATATTCTTTAATTAATTGATGATTGCTATCAAAAATTCCGCAATATACTTGCTTGTTTCTAGCATCTATTAAAGAACATATTGTGTTTAAATTTGTATTATAACTTAAAGCTTCCAAAGATGTGCAAGATACTACTGGTATTTGGTTTACTTCTGCAATTGCCTTTGCTGTAGCAATTCCAATACGTATTCCTGTAAAAGAACCGAGGACCTACATCACATGCAATTAGCTCTAATTCAGAAACGTTTTTGTTTGTATCCTTAAATAGTTCATCTATTAATGGAACTAAGTTTTCAGAATGAGTTTTTAAATTGTTTATATTTAATTCTTTTATTGGTTTATCATCTTCTAGTAATGCTACTGAGCATATTGGGCTAGAAGTGGATAGTGCTAATGTTAACATATATACTCCTTTGCAGTTTTCCCAACCTTTGTTGGGTTTTATATATTTTAATTTTTGCTTATTTGAATGTGTCGTGTTGTTTCTTCGTTTTTGTCTTTTAATATTTTAACTTTTATATAATTTTCAGGTAGAGCATCTAAAATTAGTTCTCCCCATTCTATTATGCATATTCCTTTTTCAAAATATTCTTGTCCACCTATTGCATAAAATTCATCTATATCAGCTAGTCTATATACATCAAAATGATATATATTAATATCATTATTTGAATATTCATTTACTATTGTAAATGTTGGACTTGATATTTCATCTTGTAAATTCCAAAAAGATAAAAAACCTTCAGTAAATTTAGTCTTTCCTGCACCTAAATCTCCGAGAAAGTACAACAATATCTCCCTTAGCTAATTTTGATGCTAATTCATATGCAATTTTTTTTGTTTCTTCTTCACTTTTTGAAATTACCTCATACATATTTTCCACCATGTTTATTTTATATTAGAACACGAAATTTGTAAATAATAAAGAAGAAAAAAATTTAAAATTTTTTTAAAAAAAGTGTTGACAAACTAAATTTCATAGTTTATAATTTATAAACGTAGCAAGGAGATGCAGGTGTAGTTCAATGGTAGAACCCCAGCCTTCCAAGCTGGATACGTG
>USOV01000006.1 GCA_900556455.1 uncultured Clostridium sp.
TTGAATCTCGATTACTAAAACGTCTAAAAGCAAGTCATAGACTTGCTTTTCTATTTTAATTTTGCAATTAATGCTTTTATTTTTATTCCTTGTTTTGAAAACATTTCTTCATGTTCAGTCACAATATTGTCTTCTACATTTTCATTATGTAAATCATATGTGATTTTTACTATTTCAAATCCACTCTGTTTGAAGTAGCTTTGACTTGCCCTAAATAAATCATCATCATCAGTTTTAAAATATATCTCTCCTTGTGGGTTTAAAAATACTTTATATTTTTCTAGCAATGTTGGATATGTTAGCCTTCTTTTGTTATGCCTTGGTTTTGGCCAAGGGTTACAAAAGTTAATGTATATTCTATCTACTGCATCTTTTTCATTTAACATGTTTTGTATCAGTCCTATTTCTTGTGCAGTTATTAATACATTGTCTATTTCCCTGTTATTTGCTAAATATTCTGTTTCTATATTTCTTTTAGCTATTCCTAATACTTCACTTTTTATATCTACAGCAAGATAATTTATTTCTGGATTTTTGCATGCTAATTTTGCAATAAAAGTCCCTTTGCCACAACCTAATTCTAAATGTATTGGTTGTTTTTTCTTGAATTTATTTTCCCAATTTCCTAAATTTTCACATGGGTTATCCACAAAGAACTCACAATTTGCTAATTCTTCTCTTACCCATGGTTTACGTCTCATTCTCATTTTGTTTGTCCTTTCTTTCTGTTTGTCCACTTATCTAAATAGTGTCTTCTTATTATTGCAAAGTTTGTAAACATTCTTCCTACGAATACTACTATGGCTGCTAAGTATATATCTACATTTAACTTTATTCCAAGCCATGTTAAAGCTATTGAAAGAATTGCATTTCCAAAAAATCCTGATATAAATATTTTCAAATCAAAATTTCCTTTTATATTTGATGATATTGCTCCAAATACAGAATCTAATGCAGCCACAATTGCTATTGCTAAATAACCTGAATATGTATATGGAATTATTGGCATATTCATTCCAATTATTGCTCCTAAAATACACCCTATTATAATTGCTAGTATTATCATTGTTCTACCTCCTTTGCATAATCAAATTTTAGATCTCCACTATATGCATTTATAAATATATTATTACTTTTTTCTAAAGTAACATCTTTTCCTTCATTATTTTTAGTATCTATATATCCATATTGTTTTTGTGATAAACCACTTTCCAAATATGTTATATCTCCTATTGCTTTAACCACATATGGTGAAACTATTCTTTTACCATTTACACCAATATATCCCGCAGTTAAAGCTACCACATATGAAGTATTTACGATTCTATTATCATTAATTGATATTGCCTCTGCTCCTGCAGCTTTCAATTCATTTATCAATTCAATCAAATCAACATAAGTTATTTTTCCATATTTTCCAACTTCTACATCAACTAATGTTACTATTATTCCTTCTCCTTGAACAGCATTTTTTCCAAGCAAATTTCTAGATTTTTCTAGTTCGCTTTCTAACAATACTGATGCTTCTTTATCTGTAGTTATTGCTTCTTCATATTCTTTAATCATCGAATTAGTTTCCTCTAATTTTTCTAATGCCTCTGTATATTTAGTTTTAATGGCTGTAATTTCTTTTCTAAGTTCTGTTTCTTGCATTGTTTCTAATGCACTTATATCTGTATAACTTATTGTTTTAAACTGTATGAAAATAATAAGTGTTAATATGCAAAACATAATTCCTATTATTATTGAAATTATCAATTGTTCCTTCTTTATCTTCACTATTCATCACCTCTTATTAAATGTGCATTACTATATACTCCATTATACTTAGGTATTACTATATTGTCGCTTGTCTGTGGTTCAACAATAACGCCCTCATCTGCCATTAGTTGCAAATATCCTCCAGGTCTTATCAATGTATTGTATATTGCTTTTGAGCAAATTGCTTTTATTGTAATAGGAACTGTAATTACCTGTCCATTTACCCTTATAATATTGCCATCGCATCTAATTGCTGTTGTATTTGTTATCCTATGTTCATTTATTGAAACTGCTTCTGCCCCTGCATTAAAAAGCTCATTTACCACTTGAAGCAAATCCTCCTCATGAACTAAATATCTAGATAAATTAACTTCATCACTTTCAACATTTCTGTCATCATCGAATTTTATTATTATTCCTTCTCCCTTTACCTCTGTAAGACCTAATAACATATTGTTTTCTTTTAATTCTTTTTCCGCTTCTGTTGCCTCTTGATTTCCAGCAGTTGCCTCTGTTCTTATCTTTTCAAGGCTTTTTTCTGCCTTTTCCAATTGCTCATATAATCTATTATATTTTTCCTGTTCACTAAGAACTTCGTCTATTAATTCACTATTCGAAGACAATGTTGTTCCAACAGAGTTTTCCATATTGTTTACTGTTTTCATTTGAGTAAATATTGCAATTACCAACAATAAACAAACAATCCCTAACGAAATAGCTACTTTTTTATTTTTTATCATTTTTATACACCTTCTTCCCTAAAGTCTTCTCTAAAAAATACCTTGTTTAAATCTTTAACAAAAATTTCTCCCTTTTGTCCTACAGTATCCTTTAGTACCGCATTTATATTAATAAATTTATCATTTATATTGCTTGAATCTCCAAAATGTATCAATTTATTTTCACCTTCCATTGTAATTAGGAAGTCTCTTTCATTTTCTATATTTATATTAGTTATTTTTTTGTCTAATCCTTTTTCTTCAGCTGCTTTTTGTATTTGTATAACTGTATTTAATTTCTTTAAATCCACTTCATCTAGTCTTTTTCCTGGTTCAATATTTTCAGTAGCATAACCAGTAATTGTTGGTACTTCTAATTTTGTTCCAGTAATTTCAAGTATATATCCTTGATTATTTATATATGCATATTTATCTTCTAGCGCAATCTCATAAGTTGCCACACGTTCTGTTACCTCAATTTCAATTGTTCCGGTTTAGTTTTCTGTGAATATTTGCACTTTCTATATAAGGATTTTGTTTTATTTTCTCTATTACACTTATTTTTAAAAATTTAAACATATTTTCATCTACTTGAAGTGTTGATAAATCTCGTATTTCTTGTGATGTAATTTTATTGTTATTTATTACTTTTATTTCTTTTATATTAAATAAATCCGATAGTAAAAATAACGTTATCGCCACTACTCCCAAAATTAGAAGGCTTGTCCATCTTAAAATTTTTAATCTTTTTTTCTTCTTTTTAGAAATATTTTGTTTTTTACCTTTTGGTACGTTTTTCTTTTTTGTTTGCAAATTAAATCAGCCTCCTTTGTTATATCATCTTTCTTTCGGAAAATGGGTCACTGGGGGCTATGCCCCCTATTTTTCTATATGCAAATATTACTACACCACTTCTATTTGTGCATTTAATTTTTGTAATTTTTTATCAAAATTTTCATATCCTCTTAATATATGTGAAATATTATCTATTGTGCTTTTAGCTTTTGCTCCAAGTGCTGCGGTACATAATGCAGCTCCACCTCTAAGGTCAGAGGCTTCCATTTCTGCACCATATAATCTTTTACTTCCCTTTATAATTGCAATTTTACCTTCAATCGATACTTTTGCACCCATTTTTTTCAGTTCATTTAAATATTTAAATCTATTATCAAATATATTTTCTACTATAACAGATGTTCCCTTTGCATTTGTTAGCATTGCTCCAAAAACAGATTGCATATCTGTAGGGAAACCTGGGTATGGCATAGTTTTTATTTCCACAGCTTTTAATTTTTTTGGAGATATTATTTCTATCTTTGATTTTTCCTGTTTTATTTTTACGCCTGCTTCTTCCAATTTTGATGTTATTGATTTTATGTCTTCATTATTTACATTATTTATAATTGAATGGCCTCCAGTAATTGCAGTCATACAAAGGAATGTTCCTATTTCTATTCTGTCTGGCATAATATTATAACTTACATTTTTAAGTTCTTTTACACCTTGTATTTTTATAACATTTTCCCCTGCTCCACTTACCTTTGCTCCCATTCTATTTAGAAATTTTTGCAAATCTACAATTTCCGGTTCCATTGCAGCATTTGTTATTGTAGTTTCTCCTTCTGCAAGTACAGATGCTAACATTATATTTTCGGTTACCCCAACAGATGGAAAATCTAAGTGTATATCTGCTCCAATTATTTTATCTCTACTGCATATTATATAACCAGATTCTTCTTCTATATTAATTCCTAATTTTCTTAATGCTTTTATATGTAAGTCTATTGGTCTTGCTCCAATATCACATCCACCCGGATAAGAGAATACAGCTGTTTTAAACCTTCCTATTATTGCTCCTGCAAGTATTACAGAAGATCTTAATTTATGCATTAATTCTTTTGGTATTTCTGTTTTTTCCATATCACATGAATCAATAATTATTTTACCATTTTTCCTATCTGTTTTGCAACCTAAAAGCCTTAAAATTTCTAAAGTTATTTTTATATCTTGAATCTTTGGTACATTATATAAGACTGTATTTTTCCCACTTAAAATACTTGCTGCAATTATTGGAAGTGATGCATTTTTTGATCCTGCTGCACTTATTTCTCCTTCTAACTTGTTTCCGCCCTCAATTATGTACTGTGCCATATATCACACCTTCCTTTATGTGATATATTATGCAGATTATGTAAAAAGTGTTAATGTCCATAATTTCCCAAACAGCTGAATTTCCTTTAAATTTATACTCCTCCATTTATATTTGTTTTTAATTTTACATAATTTGACTTTTAACTAGAAATTTGGTACAATATTTAAAGTTTTAAGAAGGGAGCTAAGTGAAATGAAACTTGCATATGATAATGATACTCTTGTAGAAAACAAAGCTTTAATTTTATATGTGTTAGATAAAGTTGGGAAACCAATTAGTAATACTGCTCTTTTAAAATTAATTACTGGTATAAATAATATGAATTATTTTTACTTTCAACAATTTTTGCTAGATTTAATTGAAACAAAATATGTTATAGCTTATGAAAAAGGTAAAGAAACAATATATGAATTAACAGATGAAGGTAGACAAGCTCTAGATTTAGTCAAAGACTTAATTCCTGGATATTTAAAATTTAAAGCTGATAATAATTTTAAAGAAAATTTGCGCAAAATAGAAAATGAACTTTCTATAACAGCTGATTTTACTCCCAATGGTGAAAACGATTATATTGTAAAATGCCAAATTACCGAAAATAATAGAACAATTTTTGAAATTCAAACTTTTGCAACTTCAAGAGATCACGCAAAAGTTATTGTAGATAACTGGATGCACAATGCAGATTTAATTTATCCAAAGATTTTAGAAATTTTAGAACATAATGATGTAGAAAATAGAGATTAGAATTATATTCTAATCTCTTTAATTACTTTTAACTTTTTTTCATTAATTTTTGCCTTACATACTCATATGATATTATCCCCGTTGCTACTGCTGCATTTAGGCTTTCTGTTTTTCCGAAGCATTGGTATTTTTACTTTTTCATCAGCTAAATCTAAAATTTCCTTCGATACTCCATTTGCTTCATTTCCAATTACAATTACTTTCTTTTTATAGTCAATATCATAAATAGTATTATCTGTTTGTAAAGATGTTGCAACTATATCAAATTTATGCTTTTTTATAGTTTTTAGTGTTTCTACTAAGTCTTGACTTTCTATTACATTTACTCTTAGAATTGCTCCCATTGTTGAACGAACTACTTTTGGATTATATACATCTCCACTATTTTTAGATACTATTATTTGTTTTAGTCCTATGCTGTCGACTGTTCTTAATATTGTTCCAACATTTCCTGGGTCTTGTACATTATCTAAGACTACTATTATATCTTCTTTAAAATCTATTTTTTCTTCTTTTTGTTCTTTAGACATAATCGCAAGTAATCCTTGTGGATTTTTCACATCTGTTATACTGCTAAATACTTTTTCTTCTACATATATGCAATTATATTTTGCTATTTCGTACATTATTTTTGGGTCTATTTCTTCGTTTTTTACGCAATTGTCACATGCAATTATTGTTTTTATGTTTGCATCTTCTTGAATTGCTTCTTTTATTAGTTTTATTCCTTCAATTACATATTCATTATATTCGTCTCTATATTTTTTTTCTTTTAGCTTTCTAATATGCTTTATTTGCTCATTGTCTTTACTTGTGATTACCATAATACTTCTCCTCTATCTCTTAAAATCCGTCACATCTCATTGGGCTTATATATTTATTTTAAAAATTCCTCAATTTCTTCTATTGTACTATTTACATTTTTCAAAGTAAATGTAATATATGGATTTATTCCTGTAGAAAATTTTATTCTGTTATTGTAATGCTCTATTAAGTCTGGAATATTTAGTGTAAAGCTTTCTGAGTCAAAGTAGAATATTATTTTGTTTTCTTTTTGTGTTACTTTTGTTATTCCCATATTTTTACACTTTTCTTTTATTCTTGCTATTCCTATTAAACTAAACATTTCTTTAGGCATTTTTCCAAACCTATCTAGAATATCTTCTGTAACATTTTTTATATCTTCTTCTGTTCTGCATAATGCTATGCTTTGGTATACTTCTATTTTTTGTGTACTGTTTGAAATATATGTGTCAGGTATGTAGCTAGATACATTTATGTCTATTGTAACGTCTTGTTCTTCTTCTACTTTTATTCCTTGTGCTTCTTTTACTACTTCATCTAGCAATTTACAATAAGTATCATATCCAACTTGGTCCATATGTCCATGTTGCATTTCTCCAAGTAAGCTTCCTGCTCCTCTTATTTCTAAGTCTCTCATTGCTATTTTAAATCCAGAACCTAATTCAGTAAATTCTTTTATTGCCTTTAACCTTTTATCAGCAGCCTCATTTATTATTTTGTCTCTTTTATATGTTATATATGCATATGCTTGTCTATTTGCTCTTCCAACTCTTCCTCTTATTTGGTAAAGCTGTGCCAAACCCAGTTTATCCGCATTTTCTACTATAATTGTGTTTGCATTTGGTATATCTATTCCTGATTCTAATATTGTAGTACAAACTAACACATTTGTATTTCCTGCTACAAAGTCCATCATTATTTCTTCTATTTCTTTACCTGACATTTTTCCATGTGCAAATGCAACTTTTGCTTCTGGCACTAGTTCTTCTACCTCTCTTGCTTTACTCTCTATTCCTTCAACATTGTTAAATAGGTAAAATACTTGCCCACCTCTTTCTAATTCTCTAGTTATTGCCTCTTTTATTACTTCCTTATCATATTCTAATACATAAGTTTGAACTGGCCTTCTATTTTGTGGTGGTTCATATAAACAAGACATATCTCTAATTCCTACAACAGACATATGAAGTGTTCTTGGGATTGGAGTTGCTGTCATTGTAAGAACATCAACATTTGTTTTTAATTGTTTTATTTTTTCTTTATCTTTTACTCCAAATCTATGCTCTTCATCTATAACTAATAAGCCTAAATCTTTAAATTCCACATCTTTACTTAATATTCTATGTGTCCCAATTACTATATCTACTTCGCCTAGCTTAATTTTTTTTGCAACTTCATCTTGTTTTTTCTTACTTACAAACCTATTTAGCAATTCTATTTTTATTGGATAGTTTTTCATTCTTTCCTTAAATGCTTCATATTGTTGGTTTGCAAGTATTGTTGTTGGCACTAAATATGCAACCTGTTTTTGGTCCATACATGCTTTAAATGCTGCTCTAATTGCAATTTCTGTTTTACCATAGCCAACATCTCCGCAAAGTAGTCTGTCCATTGGTTTTTCAGATTCCATATCTTTTTTTACTTCTTCAATACTTCTTAGCTGGTCTTCTGTTTCTACGTATTCAAAACTATCTTCAAATTCTTTCTGCCACTCAGTATCTTTTGAAAATATATATCCACGTGAATGTTCCCTTTTAGCATATAATTCTATTAATTCTTTTGCAACTTCCTGTAAGTTTTGTTTTACTTTTGCCTTAGTTTGTGCCCATTCCTTACTTCCGAAGTCTATTTATTTTTGGTGCCCTATCTCCTGTTCCAATATATTTTCTAATATTATCTAAGCTATTTGTTGGAATATATAAGATATCATCATCTTTATATTTTAATTTGATATAATCTTTAGTTACATCTCCAGTTTTTATTGTGCTAACTCCAACAAATTCACCAATTCCATTAGTTTTATGCACAATATAATCCCCAGGCTTTAATTCCGAGAAAATTACAGTTTCACCTTTTTTAAATTCTGAATGTAATCTTCTTTTTTTCTGCACAGTAGCAAAGATTTCTGATGCAGTAATTACAATCAAATTAAAATCATAGCATTCAAAGCCAGCTGACAATTCACCTTCTGATATCATTATACTGTTCTTATTAATAATATTATCATTTATGAATTTTGAAGCAATAGGTACATTTTCTATAAGTAACTTTTTCACCTTTTTTACATTTTCTTTATTTCCACAAAGGATTGCTACTGTTTTGTTCCCAGCTGCTTCTTGTACTTCCTTAAACAATAAATCCATTGAACTACGAAAAAAGTTAACCTCCCTATAGCTAAAGCTATATCCGTTTCTTTTTGCATGCATACTTTGTTTATCAACAAAACCTATATCCTGTTTTTCTAAATATATGGTTTGTTTTGTTTTTATTGTTTCCAAAAATTCTAAATAATTACCTAATTTTTTTAAACTATCTGGTACTTGTTTACCTTTCTCCACAATAGATTTTATTAGGTTTTCTGTATCTTTTAATACATTTTCACATCTAATTTTTATTTTGTTTATTTCATCTAAGAAAATAATATAATCATCACTTAAATAATTTAAAAGATTTTCTTGTTTTGGATAAAATGTATCAAAATATCTATCTATTTTAGTTAAATAATTACCTTCTTTTATCTGCTCTATATCTTCATTTTCTCCATATTTTTGGATAAAATTGTTTGTAATTTCATCTAGGCTTTTTTCTAGTACAAATTCGTGTGCAGGATATATCTCTGTTTTTTCAATTTTTTCTGTTGACCTCTGGCTTACAGTATCAAAATATCTTATTGAATCTATTTCATCGCCCCAAAGTTCAATTCTAACACCTTTCTTCTCAGAAATTGCAATATCAATAATTCCGCCCCTTATACTAAATGAACATTTTGCATCTGCCATTTCTGTTCTTTCATAACCTAAATTTATCAATTTATCCTTTATATCGTCTAAATCTATAGTTTCTCCAACTTTAAAGTTTAGTATATTCCTATATAAAACCTCTTTACTAACTATTTTCTGCATTATTGCTTCAATTGTAGTTACTACAATTTTTGCTTTTTTATTATATATATTATTTAATGTATTTATTCTTGTATATAAATTATCTTTACTTTCCGCAATATAGTCATATGTGACTATTTCTCTTTTTGGGAAAAACTCTATTTCCTTTTCAAAATATTCTAAATCTTTAATAATTTTTTTAGCTTGTAATTCATTATATGTAATAATGCAAATTGGCTTTTCACTATAAAATAAAGTTGAATACGCAAAATGGACCTTACCGGCATCGGTAAGACCTGATAACATTATTGGGGTTGTTCCATTTTTTACATCTTGAATATAGGAGCTAAATTTTTTATAATTGGGTAATATTTTTACTATATCGTTCATAATATGCCTTCCTTTTTTATTCTCGAAAATATATTATACCATAATTTTCTAAGTTTTTAAAGATTTAATAAAAAATTATTTAAACCCTTCTCCATATACTTCTCTTGCATTTGTTATTATCAAAAAAGCATTTTTATCTATTTCTTTTACAATTTTTCGTATTTCCCTTACTTCTCTTCTAGAAGCTACGCATAATAAAAGTTCTTTTTCTTCTGCCCTATACATTCCTCTTCCATAAATTGCTGTTGTTCCTCTTTTTATTTTTTTATTTATTTCATCAGATATTTCTTGATAGTTTGGAGATATGATTATCATCATTTTAGCAAAATCAATTCCTTCAAAAAATAAGTCTAATACTTTTCCCATTATATAAATCGCAATTGCAGAATAAAGCCCTATTTCTATTTCTCCAAAAACTATTGTACTCACAATTACCACAATTGCATCTATTACAATTATAACACCTCCTGTTTTTATATCTGGCTTATATGATTTTACTATTTGAGCAAATAAATCTGAGCCCCCTGTTGATGCATTTGCATTAAGTACAATAGAAGTTCCAATTCCAGAAAGGACACCCCCATATATACATGCCAAGAAACCGGAGTGTGTTACTATATTAATATTTTCAAATAGATTTAAAAATACTGATAAAGATATTGTTCCTATTAGTGAATCTAAAAAAAATCTTCTACCATTTTTTATTAATGCCATCAAAAATAAGGGAATGTTTAGTACAAATACTGTAGTTCCAACTGGTAAACCAAATAAGAAATAACCTATTGTTCCAATTCCAGAAAAACCTCCAACAGATAATTGATTTGGTAATAAAAATACATCTACAGATATGGCCATTATTGCTGTTCCAAATAAGGTTTGTATTAAATTTATAATAAATTTTTTTATATTTATTATTTTTCTTTTTTCTTTGAATTCCATAAAAAAACACCCATATTAGTATGGGTGTTTTTTTAGTTATTTATTCCAATTAACTTATTTCTTTATTTTCTGTAATTTCAAAATCTGGATTAAAGAAAATATTTGCAGATAGCTCATCATCTAATTCTAAAAAGCATTTTATTTTGCTTATTTCTATTGCAGAGAATTCCTTTTGTCCATTTAATTTTTTTGTTAGCTAAATAGCTTCTTTTTACTTGTTTTTCTAGCATTAACATTTTTAATCTTTTTCCTATTAATTTTGGATCCATATTTGTTTCCTTCTCTCTTTGTTTCTTTTCAAGAAACATATTACAATATTTTTTCCTTTTTGTCAACATATTTAATAATTTTTTTCTTCTTTCATTTACTTATTTCAAATTACATGTTATAATTTGTTTGATAAAATTTATGGGGGTTAAAATGAAGTATTTATTTCCAGAAAGATTTCAAGAATTATTAAATAATAGTTCCATAACTTATGATGAACTTATAAAAAAATTGGGTATAAAGTCTAGAGGTACAATTACCAAATATGCAAATGGTCAAATTAAAAACGTTAGTATTTCTATGATTTGTAAAATTGCCGAATTTTTCAAGGTTTCGCCTGTTTGGTTAATTGGTTGGTCTGATAATAAGAATTATCAAATAAAAGATTAATTTACAAAAAGACTCTAGTATATTTAATACTAGAGTTTCTTGTATGTGTCAATTGTTTTTTCAAAATTTATATAAGTTTTCATCGACAAAAAACGACCCACCAGGAATTTATTCATCTAAAAAGTCCTTATATGTTTTTACAATACTTAGTTTGAATTTCCCTGGTTTTATTTCTTGGTTTTGTTTTACTTTTAATTCTAAATCATATGTTTCTTTTAATTTTTCTATATTGCCTCTTTTATGTCCTACTACATTGTTTACATTTGCAGGGTTTACTTCAATTTGGGCTTCTATTACTTTGGTATTAAATTTTTTTATTTCATTTAATATTTTATCATACCATATGCTATCCTCTACTAGTTGTCCAAATGCTTCGTGGTATGGTCCTGCAACTACTTCACTTTCTACATTTTCTGGGTTTGAAATTAAGTCTGTATTCTGAAGTCCTATTCTTATTACTTTTATTTTTTTCTTCTCAAAGAAATATAATAATTCTTTACATATTTCTACTGCTTGGTTTACTGTTACAGGCTCATACTCTCCATTTTTATATTCTTCTTCTAATTCAGTATTTTTTATTACTAAAACTGGATATAGTCTAATGATTTTTGGTTTTAATTTTGCTAGGTCTTTTGCTGTATTTAATTCATCTAGTCTAGTGCTTTCTGGAAGTCCTATCATCATTTGATGACCTAGTGTAAATCCGAATTTTCTTATTAATTTAGAGGCATTTTTTACATCTTCAAATGTGTGACCTCTTTTACATTTCTTTAGAATATAATCATTTGTAGATTGTACTCCTAGTTCTATTGTTTTTACTCCATATTGTTTTAATAATTTTAATTTTTCTTTGTCTATGTAATCTGGTCTTGTAGAAACTCTAATTCCACTTACAGTACCATTTTTTACATATTCATATGCAACTGATAATAACTCCTCTTGAATGTTTTTTTCTATTCCTGTGAAGCTTCCTCCAAAAAAAGCTATTTCTTTTTCTATATCATTATTTTTAAAGCTTTTTAAGAATTTTTCTATTGTTTCTTTTACTTCTTTTCCTGTAACATTTTTCATTTGACCGCTTATACTTTTTTGGTTACAAAATGTGCAATTGTTTGGGCATCCTAAATGTGGTACAAATATTGGTATTATATATTTTTCTGACATAATTGATTCCTTTCTTCTAATACTTTGTGGGCTGCTTCCATTTCCGCTTGTTTTTTGGTAGAGCCTGTCCCAATTGCTAGACTTTCACCATTGCATTTTACTTCTGCGGTAAATACTTTGTTATGGTCTGGTCCATCTTCTTTTATTATGTTGTATTCTATATGTACACTTCCGTGTTCTTGTAATTTTTCTTGTAAAACTGTTTTATAATCTTTTTTACCTACATTTTGGCTTGCAATCTCAATAGCTTCTTTTAAATTTTCTATTATAAATTTTCTTGCATTCTCTAAATCAGAATCTAAAAACATTGCCGCTATAACTGCTTCTACACTGTCTGCTAAAATTGCTGGTTTTGTATTTCCATGGCATGCTCTTTCACTTTTTCCTATGATTAAGAAATCACTAAAATTATGCTTTAATGCTATTTTGTATAAACTTTCTTCACAAACTACTGTTGCTCTAACTTTAGTCATTTCTCCTTCTTTTAATTTCTTGTAATTTTCATATAGGTACTTACTTGTTACAAATTCTAATATTGCATCACCTAAAAACTCTAGTTTTTCATTGCTTTGTATTTTATTCTCATTTGCATATGACTTATGTGTAAGAGCTGTTTGTATTAGTTTTTTGTTTTTGAATGTGTAGCCTATATTTTGTTCAAATTTTTCTATGTTCATTTTTTACATCTCCTTAAATCATTTCGTCCAATTTAGTATTAAATAATTTTTTTATTTCATTATAAATTCTATCTTCCACATTTGGTATTGCTATTTTTTCTGCATTTTGGCTCATTTTTGCTTGTAAATCCTTATTCATTATAATTTCTTGTATTTTGCTGTTTAATATATCATATTTTAAGTCATTATCTAAGATTATTTTTGCTGCCCCAATATTAGCAAGCACTTTTGCATTATATTCTTGGTGATTTTCTGTTGCATATGGATATGGTACAAATATTGCAGGTTTTGCAAGTAAAGATACTTCTGTTATTGTCATTGCTCCACTTCTTGCAACTATTAAGTCAGCTAAATTCATTACTTCTTGCATATTATAAATATATGGTACTATAGTTGCATTTTTTATATTGTTTATATTTAGTCCCATTGTTTTTAATGATTGTTTTATATTATCATATTGTTTTTGGCCTACTGCCCAAATAATATGGTAATTTTCATTTAGTTTGTTTTCTATAATTCCTAATAGTGCATCATTTATAGATTTTGCCCCTTGGCTTCCTCCATAAACTAATACTATTGGCAAATTATTTTTTATTGATAATTGCTCTTTTATTTCTTTTTTTTGATTTTCACTTAAATTTTGTTTTTTTAGTTTTGTAGGAGTTCCTGAAACAATTACTTTTTTTGCTTTTGGAAGTCTTTGCTTTGCATCTTCAAATCCTACCAAAACTTCATCTACTTTTCCTGAAAGAAGTTTTACTGTTACACCTGGATATGCATTACTTTCATGTAATATACATGGAATTTTATATTTACTTGCAGCTAAAAGCACAGGTCCACAAATATATCCTCCTGTTCCAATAACTATATCTGGGTTTAATTTTTTTATTAAGTTTTTGGCTTTTTTAAAACTACTTATAGTTTTAAACATGTTTTTTAAATTTTGAACACTAATTTTTCTGCTTATTCCATATGCTTCTATTCGTTCTAATTCGAAACCTGCTCTTGGAACTAAATCATTTTCTAACCCTCTTAGTGTTCCTATAAAAGTTATTTTTGCATCTTTGTTTTCTTGTTTTATTTTGTTGGCAATGGCTATTCCTGGATTTATATGTCCTCCTGTTCCCGCTGCTGCTATAACAACTTTCATTTTTTTCACCTACTTCTGGGCATCTATGAGCAAGTGCCCTCTATTTAAATTTTTTCCGTATGTCGGGATATATTTAATAATACCCCTGTTGCACACAATAATATTATTAATGACGTTCCTCCATAGCTAAAAAATGGAAGAGCGATTCCTGTTACTGGCATTGATGAGGTAACAACTGCTATATTTATAATTGCTTGTAATCCTATTAGTGATGTTATTCCGACTGCAAGTAGGCTTCCAAACATATCTGGTGCCTTCATGCTAATTACAATTCCTCTCCAAACAAATAATAGAAAAAGGATTATAACAACTGCACATCCTACAAATCCTAATTCTTCAGCAAGAACCGCAAATATAAAGTCATTATGTGGTTCTGATATGTATAAATATTTTTGAGTACTATTTCCAAGTCCTACTCCAAAAAGTCCTCCTGAACCAATTGCATATAAACTTTGTATTATCTGCCATCCGTCTCCCTGAGGGTCTAGCCAAGGATTTACGAATGAATATATTCTTGATAATCTAAAGCTTCCCATATTAAAGAATTTTGCAAGTATATACATTCCAGAAAGGCCTACCCCTGCTCCGATGCTTCCAAATACTGCAAAATGAGAGAATTTGCTTCCTGCCATTATCATCATAATTGATAAAACTAAAATAATAACTACAGATGCACTAAAATGTGATTGTACCAATAATAATATTAATATTGGTGGAGCCATAAAACAAATAATTGGTTTTAAAAATCCCTTCCAAATATGTTTTAGTTCATCTCTGTGTTTGCTTAAATATGCTGCGAAAAATAGAATTAATCCAAGTTTTGTTACTTCAGATGGCTGTGCTGACCCCACAATAGGAAGCTTTATCCACCTTGTTGCTCCATTAATTGTTCTACCTAATCCAGGCACTAGTACTAATAATAAAACTCCTACTGAAAAAACATATACTATTTTGTAGTATTTTTCGTATCTTCTGTAGTCTATTTTAGATATTATAAGCATTAATGCTATTCCTATAGCCGCTGAAATTGCTTGTTTATATACATATGTATAACTACTTCCTGTTGTTGATAGTGACGATGGTGAGCTTGCCGATAATACCATTGTGATACCGCATGCAGACTAAGATTAATACTATTATAAATAAAACAAAATCAAAAGAATTATTTAGTTCTTTTTTATTTTTTTTAGTTTTTCTTGCCATATTTTCCTTCCCTAAATTGCCCAAAGGGCTATTATGCATAACATTAGTGTTATGATACTAAAGATTGACACTACTTTGTTTTCGTTCCAGCCTGACAGTTCAAAGTGATGATGTAATGGTGCCATTTTGAATAATCTTTTTCCTCCTGTTTTTTTGAAATACAGCACCTGTAATACAACAGATAGTGTTTCTGCCACTGGTATAGCAGCTATAAGTAACAATAGTAATGGCATTTTTAAGTAGAGTGCCATTGCTGCTATTACTCCTCCTAATAGTAATGAGCCTGTGTCTCCCATAAATACTTTGGCTACATTTAAGTTGAATATTAAAAATCCTAAACAAGCCCCTACTATAATGCTTCCAAAAACTATCATTTCTTTTACATCTAAAATGATTGCAATAACTGTTAAACATGTCACTATAATTGCAGATACACTTGTACTTAATCCATCTATTCCATCTGTTAAATTTACCGCATTTGTGGTTGCAAGTATTACGAATATTGCAAATGGTATATAAATCCATGTTGAAAGATTAACATATACTTTTAAAAATGGAATATAAGTTTCAGTTCCTAAGTTTAAAACTTTCATTATATAAAAAGTATAACCTACTGCAATCACTAGTAGTCCAAGCATCTTACTTGCTGGTTTTAATCCTTTTGTATTTCTTAAAATAAGTTTTTTATAATCATCTATAAATCCAATAATTCCAAATCCTATTGTAATAATTAATAGGGGTAATAGTCTTTTAGCAATTTCTATTTCTTTGTTGTAGTAGTACACAAATCCACCAATTGTTCCGATGATAATTCCTAATGCAATAATTATTCCTCCCATGGTTGGTGTTCCCTTTTTGGAAAAATGAGATTCTGGCCCATCATCTCTTTCCATTTGACCTATTTTAAATTTTCTTAATATTGGTATTATGAATATTGATAGTACTATTGTTGCAATAAATGATACAAACAATATTCTAGTTTGAAAATACAACTCTTGTTCCCCCTTCAAAATTTGTGAATCAAATTTTGTACTCTTAACGTTTTTGCTCTTCACTTTTTAGGCAAATATGTTAGCCCCTTATGCTTTTATCCTATAATCTTTTTTATTATCTCTCGTTCATCATATGGATGTTTTTCTCCATTTATTTCTTGGTATGTTTCATGTCCTTTTCCTGCTAGAACGATAATGTCATTTTTATTTGCTATTTCTATTGCATGTTTTATTGCTTCTGTTCTATCAACAATTGCCACATATTTTCCTTTTGTTTTTGCTATTCCTTCTTCAATTTGTTTTACTATTTTTGCTGGTTCTTCTGTTCTTGGGTTATCTGATGTTATTATTGTAAAATCTGCTATTCTTCCAGAAATTTCACCCATTATTGGACGTTTCCCTGGATCTCTATCTCCTCCACATCCAAACACAGAAATTACTCTTCCCCTAGTATAACTTTTTACTGCATTTAATATGCTTTGTAAGCTTTCTGGTGAATGAGCATAATCTATCATTATAGTAAGTCCTTTTTTATTGTCTACAAGTTCACTTCTTCCTGGTACTCTTACTTCTAATAATGCTTCTTTAATCTCTTCTGCATTTACTCCTAAGTTTTCTGCTATCGCAATTGCCGCTAATGAATTATATACACTAAACCTTCCTGGTATTCCTGTTTTTACTCTTTCATTTTTTCCACCAATTTTAACTTTAAAATCCACACTTGAGTTTGTAACAGTAATGTCTTTAGCTAAAAGATTTGCTTCATTATCTATTCCATATGTTCTTATATCACATTCTGGTAATAGTTTTTTAATTTTTGATACCCTATAATCATCATTATTTATAAAGCTTATTTTTGCTTTTTTTATTAATAATAATTTTGAATTAAAATAATCCTCCATGTCTGGATGTTCCTTTGGACTAATATGGTCTTCCGAAAAGTTTGTGAATATAGCATAATCAAATTCACAGCCATCAACTCTATGTAATTTTAAGCTTTGAGATGATACTTCCATAACTACTGTGTCAACTTTTTCTTCTACCATTTGGCTAAATAATCTTTGTAGTTCTAAGCTTTCTGGGGTTGTTCTACTGCTTTCCCCTAAGTTTTTACTTCCTATATAATTTGCAACAGTTCCAATTAATCCTACTTTATTTCCATGCTTTTCTAAAATTGATTTTAACATAAATGTTGTTGTTGTTTTTCCTTTTGTTCCTGTTACACCTATTAATTTAAATTTTTTAGATGGGTTACCATAAAAATTACATGCCATTTTTGCAAGTGCTATTCTTGCATCTGGAACCATTATTATATTTGTGTCTTCTTTAATATCTGATTTTTTTAATTTTGTTCCTTCTTCTATAACAATTGCTACAGCTCCATTATCAACTGCTTGTTTTACATACAAACTTCCATCTACCTCAAAACCTCTTATTGCAACAAACATCCCATTTGGTTTTATTTTTCTAGAATCACTTTCTATTATATCTATGTTTGTATTTAAGTTTGCTTTTGCTTTTACTCCTTCAATTCCACTTAAAATTGATTTTAATTCCATTTTGCCACCTCTCCTTAGTTTTATAATACTATCATATTATATAATTAATTCCAATTTTTTTTATATTGTTTTAGAAAATTAGTCTTCCAAAGAGTATATTTCTTTGCACAATTGTTCTAGCAAATCCAAAAACTCTTCAGGATAGCCTTGTAAATTAATATCACAATTTGCCACTGCTACCACGTATTTTTCATATATCTGTTTGTTAAATGGTATTGTCATATATGGCACAAAATTTTTATTAAATAGTTCTTTCATGTAAGCCATTGATGGATCATTATAATATGCCATTCCTCCTATAATTTCTTTTTCTGTAATTCCATTTACTTCCAAATACTTATTTATAATAATTCTTAGTTTTGATTCAAGTAACATGCCCTTGTTTTTTAATTCTGAAAGTACTTCAGTGAATGGCTGTATTGTTAATACCTCCATAGTTTGTACTAAATATATCTCTGTAGCATATTCAAAATAATCTATTGGTGTTTTAAAATCACAATCTATTAATATTAAAGAATGTTTCTTTAGTAATGTTTCTAGTATTGGTTCTACTGCTTGTATATATTTATCTTCCCCTGGCATAGTAGTATATACTGTTAAATTATTATTCACTTTTATTCCTTTTGCTTCTCCCTCTGCAAGTTTTTCAATACTTGAGGCAGCTAGTTTTCTTAAAGCTTCTTCATTTTTTGTGTATATATAATAAGCATTTTTATTCCTAGTTGCATCTAATATAGCTACATCTACTCCCTTTGCTGCTAAGAATTGTGCAACATTATTTAATATAAAAGATGTTCCACTTTGACTTGCTCCCATAAAAGTTACTATTTTCTTATTGTCTTTTAATAAACTATTTACATCATAATATGCTTCTGGTTCAGTACTTTTTGATTTCATATCATCTGCAAGAGTTCTCATTTTTTCTCCCTCCTAAGTTTAACTGCTCTACAATAATATTAATTCTGCTCCACTTCTAATAGATGTTTCCTTTACTCTTAAATTAACATCATACATTTCAGCTGTTAACTTATCATATAACATAGGCATTTCAGTTGGATTATAACAATTATTATTAAGCTCATTTATTGCTTTTACTAAAAGAATTATAACATTATAAATTCTTTTATGTGATGGAATCCATACATCATATATTTCTTCTAGCATAGGGACATACAGTTTTACTAATACATTATCCATTTTCATCACCATCTTCTTTCATTCCTAAAAGCTTAACCATTGTTGCTTGTTCTCTTATAATTGCATATCCAAAACTTTCTCCACATCTATTTACAATGTTCTTATCTCTAATGTTGACATTTATTATGTATTGGTCACTAATACCATTTCCTACCCATATTCCTGTATCTCCGGAAATATAAGCTTTATACCATTCATCATATCCATGGCTTTTTAGTTTTGAAAAGTTTTCAACTATTATGAAATTATAATTTTCTAATTCATTAGCCATTTTTAAAATTTCATAAAAGCCTTTTTCTTTATTATCCAAGTAATTTATGAACTTGTCTACTCCCACAATTATGCATACTACATTTTTATCTTTTTTAGTATGATTTTTCATTTCTAGTGCCAAATTAATATAATTTAATTTTAAATTATCTTTTCCTGTATTTAATATTCCTTCTGCATCTAAAGTAACTACCTCTACATCTTTTAGTCTATCCATTTCTGCTATAATATTTAATATAAACTCTGTTGTAATATCCATATTTTTTGTAGAAATAATGTTAATAAATTCCTTTTTAAAATTATATGTATGAATTTCAATATTTTTTTGGTTAATTCCAATTGGTACACTTGTTAAATCTTTTAATGCAATTTTTACATCTTCAAATGTTACATTGTCTGGCAATATTGGTATAGGTTTTGCTACAATTTTATTAGTTTTCTTTAGTTCATTATTTACCTCTTTTATATGTTCATTCCATTTTTCTGGCTCACATATTCTAGCTGTTTGGAATTCATAGACATCCTCCATTTTTACTAATCCTCTACCAAAAATGTTAGATGGTCTTTTCTTTCCTACTTTTTCAAATATATTTAAATAATCATCCTGATTATTTAATTGAAGTGCTATTCTCTTCATAAAATTATGTGATAATCTGTATCTTACACTATTGTATGCACTAGTTGTTACAATAAATACGATACCACATTTTAGACCTTCTCTAGTTAAAGTTAGGAAAAGCTCTTCGTATTTGGCCTCATAATTTTCCATAAATGTTTCATAATTGTTTATAAATACTACAAGCATTGGCATTGGTTTTTTACTTGTATTTATATATAAATTATAGTCACCATTATAGTCAGATAGTATTTCAATTCTTTCTCTAATTTCTTTTTGAAGCATCTCAAATAATCTATCTATTTTTTCAGTATCACTTGCTAAAACTACATCTCCAACAAGTGGACTATCTTTAAATATTTTTAAAGCTTCACTACCAAAGTCTAGTATATACATTTGTACTTCTTCTGCTGTATATGAGGTCATTATATCGTATATTATTGTATTTAATAATGTTTCTTTTCCACTTTCTGCATTTCCATAAATAATAGTATTTCCTTGGGTAGATAAGTTAAGTTCCACTGGCCCTTGACGTTGGTTATATGGGTCATCGAATTCACCAATAACAGGGCTTATAATATTTTTTGTTTTTTTAATTTTATATTTTTTCTTTAATTGGCTTATATAAATTATTGCTGGGACATCATCTAACCATAAAGGTTTTGAGTGTATGTTTTCTTTTTGTGCTAATTCTGTCATATACTTAACAATATTTGTTAATTGCTCCCCTTCGTTTTTTGCCTTGTTCTTTTTAGTTTTACCTACTTCTTTTATAACAGTTCCTGTATCAGAAACAAACTTTATTGAATTGTCTATGGTCTTTTTTATAATATCAGCTGGCATATATGGTGCTCCAGACCATGCAACTAAACCTAAAGTAAAGTATTCATTGTTTCCAACTTGTAAATAAAATTGTCCAGCTTTTTTTAATTCTGCTGCGTCAGGTCTTCTTATTACGTCTATACTATCTTCTCTTTCTTGCACTCTTAAGCAAACTCCAAATTTACTGTTACTGCGGATTTGGTTGTCAACAATTCCTGCTGGTTTTTGTGTAGCCAAAATCAAATGCACACCTAAACTACGCCCAATTCTTGCTACACTTACTAATTCATCCATAAATTCTTGTTGTTGCTGTTTTAATTCAGCAAACTCGTCACAGATAATTAATAGGTGTGGAATAGGCTCTTTTAGCACTCCTTCATGATATAATTTTTGGTATTTGTAAATATCTAAGTTTCCCTCTTCAATTTTATTTTTTGCTTCATTAAATAATATTTGTCTTCTTCTTAATTCACTTTGGATAGAAGCAAGTGATCTTCTAAGTCCTGCTGTATCAATATTTGTAATAGTACCAACAATATGTGGAAGTTTTATTTTATTGGACTGGAATGCTCCTGCTACATCTCCACCTTTATAGTCTATTATAATTATGGTTACATCATCTGGATGGTAATTAACCGCTAATGATAAAATGTATGTTTTAATAAATTCACTCTTTCCTGAACCTGTACTACCTGCTATTAATCCATGTGGTCCATGAGCTTTTTCATGAACATCCAATACTATTTGCATTCCCGCACTATCAATACCAACTGGTGCTTGTAAAGTATTAGTAGAATTAGCATTTTTCCATCTTTCAAGTATATTTAATTGTTCTATTTTTCCTGCGTCATACATTTCTAGGAAATTATAAGTTTCTGGTAAAGCATTTTTACTTGCTAAAGCATATTTTATTGGAATACTAGATAATTGTCTACCTATTCTTTCAAAAAAGAATGTGTATGATTGGTCAAATGTAAATTCTGTTCGTCCTTTTGAAGATATTTCATTTTCGAACATTATTCCTTTACTGCCTTCTAAGTTTATGAATGTCTGGCAGCCATTTGGTAAATCTAACAAATCATTTGCAATGCAGAAAATTCCGAAACCCATATTGGCTTTTGATTCTAATATTTGAGTTACAATTCTTAAATTTTCTATTTTTTTGTAATTATCTGTAATTATTAAATAATATGGAGAAAATGCTTTGTAATCATGGTTTCCACTTTCAATCCTGTTTAAGAACTCTATTTCTAAATCTCTTGAAATTTCTTTCATATCGTCATAGTTTTCTGCCCAAAAACGAACTTGTCTTGAATTGTCCCAAATGTGTGGTAATGTTTTTAAATGTTCCCATTTTTTCGTTTTATCTTCATCTAATAAAAATACTAATTTTAAATCTTCATAACTATGTAATGCAACTAACTGTATTATTAAATTCTGGACAAACTTTTCTACAAGTTTGTCATTATCTTTAACAATAAGTGCAGAGATATTTTTTTTAGTAAGTGAAACTGTTATCGGAACATTTTTTAGTATTTTGGATTTATTAACAATTGTATTTAATATTTCCATCAAGTTATCGTCGTCCATGGTAAATTCTATGTGTGGATACTCAATATCAGCCTCTAATGGCAAATCTCCTGTTCCAATTCTCACAGTAAGGAAGTCATCTTCTTCTATTTTTCTTTCCCATAGTCTTGAACCTTTATTAACAATTATTTTGGCACATTCTTCTGCAGATATATAATTATCATAAAGAATTTGTTTGTGTTTTTTCATAATGTTATCAATAAGTTTAATTTTTGAATTTATGTATTCTCTATATCTTGTTTGTCTTTTCTTTTCATTTTTAATTTTTTGATTTTTTTCCCATTTTCTAACAAGCATTGGCATAAGAAGAATAGCAACAAGCATTATCACTGAAGTTAGTACAGAAAGCACTGTGCTTTTCATATTTGAATTTCCACTATTTAGTCTATCCAATGTAGATATCATAGATATCATCATTATTATACCCATCGATAATGATGAGCCTAAAACTAATATTAATGGCATTGTTTCTTTGTTCTCATTTTGTGGTGGTGGATCTATTATTATTTTTTCACGCTCAATAATATTAGTTATTCTAGGAGCTCTGGCAAAATAGTCATTTTCCGAATACAACTGTATATCTGTCTCATCATCCTCTTCAAAATTTGCGATATGAACCTCATTTTTGTTTATTTCAAAGACCTCATTGCTATAGCTTACTCTTTTAAATGGATTATTTATGTATATACTTCTACCAATAATAATTATTTTTAATCCCATTATAAAAACCACATCACCGTTAAATAGCATTTTCAAGCCTTTTTTCACAGGATTATTATTAACAAATGTTCCGAAATCATCATCCAAATTTTCTATCATTAGTTTTCCATTGCTAAAGAAAATCCTAGCATGTAGTCTTTTCACTAATGGATTATTATATAAAATATGGCATTGTTCACCACTACCAATTAGTATTTCTTGTGAATTTTTTATATTTAAATGTGTGAAATCACCTTCATATTCTGGTGCGCAATATAACACAAACAAGTCATTTGGGTAATCTTTTAAATATATGTAATACATGCTATATTCTCTTAAAGAGGTTTCATCAATTATATTTTCTATGGATTGTACAATTTTAGCAACATTTAAAGAAGTAAGACTTTTAGGTCTTATAATTTTAGTATTATTATTACTAAAAACTGCCCAATTTTCCCCATTTCCTTCTATGTTCATTAACTTTTTATTGTTTTCATCAGTAATCCAATAATTTCCCACTGCAACTTTTGGCAATTTAGTTTTATATAAAACATTTTTTCCTATTAGTGTTACAATCATTTATTTACATCTCTTTCGTTCTTCTATTTTTTTACGATTTTATTTTATCAATAAACATATATATTGTCAATACTAAGATTTGAACTTTTGGACAGAAAAAAGAAGACTAATAAGAGTCTTCTTTTTTCTTATTTTTATTTTTCCTCTGTTCTAGGTTTGACAATTTCGTTTTTATTTGCTATGCCTGTAGTATCCTCAGTTACAGTTTCTTTATAATGAGCCCCCCATGAAGGCTCATTTTCTTTAGCATAGGCCTTATGTTGGTATTCCCCACCATCACCCCACATGGTGTAAATATCATACCATACATCAATTTTTCTACTTGTATAAACATCATCATGAGTCCATCCTTTTCTTGTATATTCAGCCTTCTCGCAATAGTCAACAACCATACCTGTTCCAAGACTTGTATCAACTAGATCTCCATAATGATATTCTGCATCTTTTTCTGTTCCATCCATATGAGGGACATCTGTCGCCACCATAACATAATCACCATACATGCAAACTCCATCATCACGAACCCAATATTCTAGGTCAATCTGATGTTGATTTTTCATGTTTGCAACAAGTTCAGAAGTTTTAAGGTTGCACCAAGTTTCTTTCGTATATCTGCCGTCTTTTGCCTTGTAATAAATACGCCCCAAAGGTGCACAAAGGTACCCGGCATCCCATTTTTGTTTTATTTTATTCAAGTCAGGTTGTCTATTATCTTTTTTGTTGTCTGCATCTAATAAAATCGCCTCATCTTCCTTAGCCTTTCTCGCTAAGCCTTTCGCTTCTTGAATTATTTCCTCAGCTGTCTTTCCTCTTGTATTTATATGGTATTTTCGGGCTAATTCTTTCGCCATCTTATCTGTTTCACTCTCGAACGGATTATTTTCTGATAATGGGTCTTTTAGTTTTTCTTCATCAACATCAATATCAATGTCTGGTGGTAAATTCAAAAACTCTCTAAGCTTATCCCAAATAAGGTCTATAATACTAAATTCATTATGTTCAAGGGCATCTGCAGCACTTTGTATAGCCGCCTTAACCGCACCAACGCTGTTTTTTATATTATCTACGATTTCACATAAATTTCTAGCATTTTCACATCCTTTTGGCGTAGGTAAACTTGAAATAGTGCCTGAAGCCGAATTTAATTTTCTGTAAGCGTCGCAAATATATGATGTAACTGCTCCTCTTAATGCACCTGTATCCCACGTTAATTCTGTTTTTTCTGACATAGTGTCACTCCCTTTATTAAGACCATAAACTTGATAATTCTCTATTTAGCCTGTCTAAGTAGTTTTGTTTTTCTGTTATTTTCTCTTCTAATTCCTTTACTTTTTTTTCAGCTACTCCAATATAGGTGGTTAAATTATCTCTAACAGTAAAAATAGATAATTCATTTCCCCCTATTGTGCTTGAAATCTGATCGGCTTTATATCCTTCATAACTTTTTCCTAATTGTTCTTTTGCAGACGCCAAGCTTCCTGAAGCATCTTCCAAATCATTAATTGCCGCTGTTGCTTTTTCTATAAATGTATCATAATCTTTTTTTGTGTTGTTAGCTCTTCTATCTTTTGATTTGTATCAGATATTTTTCTTTGTAGATCTCTAATTGCTGCTCGTCTCATCGCTTCTGCTCCCCTTGCGAACAATGACATATACATTCCTCCTTGTTATTAACATTCAATAATTAGTCCACATTTTTATAATTTATTAATTTCTTAAATTATATTATTTTTCCTGGTCTGTATGCTTCCCAACTAATATTATCTGTCCAATTTTCATTTCCTTGTTGTAATTCTGAGTTTCCTACAGTATACCAACTGTTATTGCCAGCATAAATTCTTACTGTTTCTCCATTATTTACAATTATAATATCTCCATTTTTAAGATTTGTTAAATCTGTAATCTTATTCCAGTCACGTTTAGCTAATTCTTCACAAATTTCACTTATATTCGTGTCTTTATACATATTCATTTCTTCCTCTGTAAAGTATCCAGATGAATGTAATATATCACAAACATAACTACTACAATTTTCTTTACTTTCTATATTTTGTGCAGCTTTTAATACTGCCTCTGGTGTACATTTTATTACAGGAGTTTCTGTATTCTCTGGTTCCGTTACAGATGGTATTGATGGTTTTGTTGGTGTCGTTGGTTTTGTTGGTTTTGTTGGTTTTGTTGGTGTTGTTGGTTTTGTTGGTTCTGTTGGTGTCGTTGGTTTTGTTGGTTCTGTTGGTGTCGTTGGTTTTGTTAGTTTCGTTGGTTTTGTTAGTTTCGTTGGTTTTGTTAGTGTCGTTGGTTTTGTTAGTGTCGTTGGTTTTGATGATTTCGCTGGTTCTGTCGATGTTGTTGGTTTTGATGACTTTGTTGGTTCTGTCGATGTTGTTGGTTTTGATGACTTTGTTGGTTCTGTTGGTGTCGTTGGTTTTGATGATTTTGTTGTTTCTGTTGGTTTTGTTGGTTCTGTTGGTGTCGTTGGTTTTGATGATTTTGTTGTTTCTGTTGGTGTCGTTTCAGGATGGTATGCTTTTCTCTCATATTCTCCACCATCATGCCAAGCAGTATAAATATCATACCAAACTCCAACATCAGCATCTTGAGTGCCTGCAAGATAACCTTTTCTTACGCGTTCGGCCATTCCACACAAATCTACAACCATTCCTGTTCCAAGACTTGTTTGAACAAGATCTCCATATCTATACTCTGCTTCCTGTTCTGTTCCATCCATGTGAGGAATATCTGTTGCTACCATAACATAGTCATTAAACATGTAAACTCCATCATCACGTATCCATATTTTTCCTTTAATTCCGCCTGTTGTTCATATTAATACCAAGTTGTTTTGGATTTAAGTCGCACCAAGTTTCTTTTGTTAACCTGCCATCTTCTCCTTCGTATTTAATATAACCTTTTGGAGCAGTAAGATAATCTGATTCCCATTTTGGCTTTATAACAGTAGTAATTGTTGTATCGTCAGATTGTGTTGAACTTTTTGATTTTGTATCTTCTCCATTTTTCTCAGTAACTTTGTCTCGAAAACTTTTTTGATAATCATCCATAAAAGATGGCAAATCATAAATATCACTACCGTTTTTTATCCACATTAGTTGGGCTACTTTTCTTATCTACATTTGTTGGACTGCTTTTCTTATCTACATTCGTCGAACTGCCTTTTTTGTCTACATTAGTTGAACTGCCTTTTGCCTCTTCTAATGCCTTTTGTAAAATTTCGTTTGTTATAGTATCATCATCTTTCTTTATTGTTGTCGTTGTAACTGTTCTTGTTGAATCATTGCTAAAAATATAAAAGCATCCTCCACCCCTAGCAATTTCTTCAGGGGTAAATCCATTCTTAAATCTTTCTTTTAAATATGGGTCATCCCAATTTAATCCGTTTGGATCAGTAATGCATAGTTTGCCATCCTCTCTAAGACTTACAGCCATATAGTGTCCTGTTTTAGTAAATCTTTCATCTTTTGTGCTCCAAATAGCAACTTTTCCATCCTTCAAGGCTTCCACCAAATTTCCTTCTTCTAGGTTTCCTGTTCCTCCCCATGCTTTTCCATAGTAGTAATTATCTTCAAACTTTAAATTTATTCCATATTTTGAGTTGATTGCATCTAGTATTTTTCCATCTTTCAAAAGACTATCAGCATAACCTGAGCCCTTATTATAATACCTAGTAATATCAGGGAAATCATTATATAAATTTTCTGGTGTATAGTTTTGTCTCAGAGCTGCCGATATTATCATACACAATGAAGTTGGTCCACAAGTTCCAGTTATCTCTTTCCCTAACGCCGTAGTTAAATCTTTTTGGAACCCTATCTGATCATATTTGTATTGGTTAACGTCGTCAAATCCGTGATTTTGCTTCAGTTGTGGTTGTTGTTTCTACATCTTTTGTAATTTCCACTCCATATTTTTCTGCCAGTGCTTTCAAGTAATCTCCACCCAATGCTTTAGCTACTTTAATCCTCGCCATTGCCTTCGCTTCTGCCATTATTTGCTCAGTTGTCTTTCCTCTTGTATCTATATGGTATTTTATAGCTAAATTTTTTGCTACATCATCTTTTGACATTTTAAAAGAATTATCTTTTGATAATGGGTCTTTTAATTTTTCTTCATCATTATTAGTTTCAGTATCTTTATTTCCATTGAAAAGATCTTTGAAACCATTCCACATACCCTCAAGGAAATCCTCAATGTTCTTTTCATTTTGTTCAAGGCCGTCTGTAGCATCCTGTACATCTGTATTAATTTTGCTAACATTGGTTTTAATTTTATCTACAGTTTCATATAAGTTTTTAGCATTCTCACATCCCTTTGGTGTAGGTAAGCTCGAAATACTCGCTGAAGCACAAATCAACTCCGTACAAGCTCCAGTAATATATGGTTTCACCGCATGCTTTAGTCCATCTGTATTCCAAGTTAATTCTGTTGTTTCTGACATAATATCACTCCCCTAAAAAAATCTATAATGTTGCTTTCATTTACCATAAGCTTGATAATTCTCTATTTAGCCCATCTAAGTATTCTTGTTTGTTTTTTATTTTCTGTTCTAAATCCTTTGCTTTCTCTTTAGCTGTTTCAATATATGTGTTTAACTTTCCTTTAACACTAGAGATATCTCCCTTTCGCCCCTCTATTGCACTATTAATTCCACTAGCTTTATATCCTTCATAACTTTTTTCTAATCCTTCTTGTGCAGTTGTCAATTTTCCTGAAGCATTTGTTAAATAAGTATTTGCCGTTATTGCTTTTGCTATAAATGACTCATATTCTTTTTTTTGTCTTGTTAATTCCTGCATCTCATTCTCTACTCTAGATATTTTTCCTTGCAGGTCTCTAATTGCTGCTTGTCTCATCAATTCTGCTGCTTTTGTGAATAATGACATATATATCCCTCCTTTTTATTAATATCAAATGTAACAAATCTAGTAATTTTCTTTAATATGTATTTTCCTAAATAACTATGCAATTATAGTTATTTAGGAAAGCACATATTAAATATGCTTTCCTTGTTTTTTAGTTTACTGTATTTGCTTTTTCTGCTTTTGCTATATCTTGTTCTGCTTGTTCCATAAGCTTTTTAAATTGAGCATTAGTATTTTCAAAAGATGTAACTATCTCATTTTTTAAACTTGTAAATGTAGCTTTAAATGATTCTGAAGCTTCACTTTCCCATACTACTTTTGAGTAGATGTTTTCTATACTGTCCATTAACTCTTTTGCATTTGTGAAGTTTGTTGATACTTTTTGTTTTACTTCGTTTACTTCTGCTGTTAAAAATCTCATTCCAACTTCATTACTTTCTGCTATGTTTTCTATTTTATTTGGTGTTTCATTATTTACTGCTACTATATTTTGTCCTCTATCTACTTGTGAATAGTTATTTGCTATAGTTTCTAATGTGCTTGGTATTGCTGTAACAACTAATGCTAACATCTTATTTAATGATGGTTGCATTTGGTTGAAAATTTCTACTAATTCATTATATCTTTTTCCATACCAACATTTACGCATATCATCTATGCTTTTATATGCTAGAGTCATTTCTTTATTTAGAACTTTAGCTTCCTCCCTCATTTCATTTGCCTGTTGTGGCATTCTTTCGTAATCTACTGTTTGTATTCTTGGTGACATAATAATCATCTCCTATATTTCTTTATTTTAAAGAGCTTTACTTTCTCTTCTAAGTTAATTTTATCAAATAAAATCATTTTTTGTCAATATTTAAATATTAAATTCTTAGAAATACTTATATTTTGAGTAAAAAAATAATATCAGCCACCTTTATGCTTTCTAATCTTACAAAAGGTTAGCTGAATATTATTATTCTATACTTTTTAATGAATCTATCATATTAATATTTTTAATTTTCTTTTTCATAAATAAATTTGTTATTAGTGTAAAGGAAATCGTTATTATTGTAGATATTAATAAGTTAATTAAATTTATATCTTTTACTAAGAAAATGGTTTCTACTTCTGCTGCTTGAATTACGATTCCTAAAATTCCCATTCCTAGGATTAATCCAAGTATTGTTCCTAATATTGTTAATATTATATTTTCTCTAAATACATAACTTTCTAATTCTTTTTGATAAAATCCTAGCAATTTAATAGTTGCAAGTTCTCTTTTTCTTTCTTCAATATTAATATTATTTAAATTTACTAATACAGTAAAAGATAATATACTAGCACATCCAATAAATAATATTACTATACTCATTAAACTTCCTAAGCTTGTTTTAAATTCTCCTTCTAAGTTTTTTTCTAGGACTGTACTTGCAATTTTCTCATTTTGTTTTAGAGCATCTGCAAGCTCTACATCTTCCTCTTCTGATAATTCTTCTGTAGTATTTGCCAATATTTCGTTATAGGCAATATCTTTTCCATATATTCTTTCATATACATTTGGCGTAAAATATGCATAATTATATAAATAGTTTTCTGTTATTCCTATTACTTTTACAGAAGTTTTAACATCACCATCAGTTATTTCTATTTTTCCTCCAACATCAATTTCTAATATATTTGCTAGTTTTTCTGTTAAAACTACACCTTCATCATTTAATTCTATTTTTTCTTTAGTTTTTCTATTATCTAGCCCTATATATTTATCTACTTCTTCTCCTGATATTGCTATGTAAAATACATCTTTAGAATTTCCATTTGCCTGAACTGTAAAACTTTTTTGGCTAACTGGTGTCACTTCTTTAATATGATTTTGTTTTTTTATAAATTCCTCTATCTCTGTAACCTCTTGACTATTAACATCTCCTTGTAGATATATTTCCATAGATAGTTTTCTTATATCTTTAAATTGTTTATTTGATATACTATTAATTGAACTTTGTAAGCCTAACCCTGCATAGATTAGTGCGGTACATCCCGCAATTCCAACAAGTGTCATTAATAATCTTCTTTTATATCTAAAAATATTTCTAAAGCAAATTTTAAATAAGAAGTCTAATTTTTTCCATATAAATGGTATTTTTTCTAATAAAATGCTTTTTCCAGTTGTTGCAGTTTTTGGTCTCATTAATTCTGCAGTATTTTCTTTAATTTCTTTCATTGTTATTATAGTAGCAACTAGTGCTGTTGATATTAGCGAAATTCCTAGTGATATTAAAGTGTAATTCCAATTTATATTGAACACTAAGTTTGGTAAATCATATAAACTGCTATATGATATAAATAATATTTCTACAATCAATGTACTTCCTATAGCTGTACCAAGTACCGTTCCTAATACTCCTGCTAGCATAGAATATATTATATACCTAGATATTATTGTTTTTTTGCTATATCCTAAAGCTTTTAATGTTCCAATATTTTTTCTATCTTCTTCTATCATTCTTGTTATTGTTGTTATTGTTACTAATGCTGCTATAACGAAGAACATTACTGGGAATATTTTTCCCATTATTGCTATTTTTTTCAAGTCTTCTTTTAATGATTTAAATCCACTATTTTCGTACAATGGAGTTTCCTCTGATACTACTTTAAACTTATTTAATTCATCTTTTTTATCATTTAATAATTTTTTAGCATTTTGTATTTTCTCTTCTGCATTTTGTTCTTCTAGTCCATTTTTTGCTTGGTTTAAGTCCTCTATTCCTTGTTTTATTCCTTCAGCTTGTAATATTAAATTTTGGTTTCCTACCCCATATATTAAATCAGTTTGTCCATTAAAAGCGCTATACAACTCATTTTGTAAATTATCTATTTGGGCATTTGTATCTTCTATTGATTTATTTGTTTCTTCTAATTCCTGCGTTTTTGCTTCATATTCCTTACTAATACTTTCATATTCACTATTTTTCTGATTATATTCATAGTATAGTTTGTTATTTTCTTTATTTAAATTTACAAACTTTAATTCCTCATTATTTAAAGCATATATATCATACAAATTTTTATCAATTTTATTTTCTAATTCTTCTAATTCACTTTTTAA
>USOV01000007.1 GCA_900556455.1 uncultured Clostridium sp.
ATACTGGAGCTTTTGATGCAGGTATTTTGATTTCTTCCTTAGTTTGTGGGTTTCTTCCTTTTCTAGCTGCTCTTTTTCTTACTTCGAATGATCCAAATCCAACTAATTGAACTTTGTCACCTTTTACTAATGCTTCTGTAACAACGTCTACGAATGCATTAACAGATGCTTCTACTCCTTTTTTTGTGTCTCCTGTTTTTGCAGCTACTGCTGCGATTAATTCAGCTTTGTTCATTAAACTTACCTCCTAATAAGATTTATATTGTTAGCGTAGATTTTATCTACTGTTAAGATAATTCGCCAATTTTAGATAAAATCCTTCTTTTTTTGTTCTATTTTTTTATAAAATTGCCTATTTTCTAGGTTTTCAGAATTTATGTTACCTTTTTTTGATTATTAATTTTATTTCTTTCTTTGTTATAAGTTTTGTAATAATTATTGATATTATATAAAAAGTCATACCTATTGCAATACTCAATGCGGTTTTCACTAATTCTGAATCCAATAGAATAATTTCATACATTTTTCTCATTATTATATGCACTATTAGGCATATTATAGCTGGTTTTATTATAAATTTTGTAATTTCAAAGCGAATTTTTTCATGTATTATCATATATAAAATTAACATACCAAATGTTATCAGATAACTTATTATATTAGAAATTACTGCACCATGTATCCCAATCTTAGGATTTGATATTAATATAATATTTAATGCTAGTTTACATACTGAACTTATTGCAATTACTATTATTTGTACTCTCATTTTGTTTATTCCTTGAAAATAGCTATTAATAGTTTGTATGATTATTGCAATAATTATACTAAAAGAACTTATTTTTAACATTAAACTTCCATCTGATGCATTTGGAAATAATATTTTTAAGATTTGCTCAGGGAAAGTATACATTATTACAAAAAATGGAATTGATATAATTATTCCAATTAAAATTGCAAATTTTATTATATACTTGTTTTTCTCTATTTCCCCTCTTGCTTTAAATCCGGCAATTGTTGGTATAAGTGTAGTTGTAATTGCCATATTAAATGAAAATGGCAGGGTTACTAAGCTTTCTATTTTCCCTGATAATATTCCATATTGTCTTATAGCTTCAGTTTCCCCCAGATATTCTTTTGCAATTTTTACAATTGTAAATGCATCTATGGTTTTATTAAAAGAACCAATTAGCGCACATATTGAAATTGGCAAGGTAACTTTAAATATATTTTTTATTATATTTCGTTTTTTTTCTTTTTTATATGTTTTTGAGGTTATTATATCAGTCCAAATTTCTCTTCTATTTTTTATATATTTAATATACATATAGAAGCAGTTTATAATGCTACCTAATGATGTTACTAACGCAACACCACACACCATGATTATTGTATTTTTATTTGATATGTATGATAATATTTCTACAAGTATTACTGTCAGAATTGTTTTTGCAACTTGCTCTATTGATAAAGCTTTTGCTGTTATATCCATTTTTTCTTTTCCATTAAAATATCCTTTTAATACCGCAGAAATTGATACAATAAAAATTGAAGGTGCTAATACTTTTAAAACCATTTCTGTCTCTGGCATTTCTAAATATAAATTTGCAATATTTCCTGCAAAGTAGTATAGAATACAGTTTCCTAAGAAGCCAACACCTCCAAAAATTGCAATTGCAATTTTTAGTATTCTGTATGCACCATTATTATCACCTACTGCAAATTTTGATGATATTAAAGTAGCTATTGCATTTGGTACACCTATTGAACAAATTGTTAAGAATATTGCATATACTTGAAATGCTGCAGAAAATATTGCATTACCTGTATCTGCATATCCTGTTTTATTTGTTAAATATAATTTATAAACTATTCCTATGATTTTTATTACCGCTTGTGAAAATAGCAGTACTGTTACATTTTTAAAGATACTGTTTTTTTTCAAATTTTGGTCTCCTTGTATTCTAAATATATATGCATTAAAATTATTTAGACCAAAAATTTTATACAATAGGAAATTACAACCCCCACTGATTTTTCAGTGGGGGTAAAATTATTTTTATTTTTTCTTTTTATTTTTTAAGTCTACTATAACTGCATCTGAGTTATCAAATAGGTATGTAGAATCAGTCACATTCATTTGGATTGGGTCTATTTGCTCGTCAGAGCTTCCCCAATTTAAATGGTTTGGATCAAATTTTATTTTCTTTGGTTTTTTATCTTCTTCTACAGTTCCATTATTAAATTTATCGAAATCATAGTTTTTAGGTTTTCTAGGTTCTTTATATTTAGATTCTAAGAAATCTACAGAACCATAATTTACTACATTTTTCCCTTTTGAATCTTTTGTTTTATATATAATTCCTTTAAATTTCAAGCCTTGAATCTTAGCTTCAACAAAATTGTCTTTCCATGCCCAAGCTGGTTTATCTAAGTCTGTTCCATAATCATCTGATGAACCTGGATCATATTTTTGAGATACAACCCATTCTCTTCTTTTTCCTAACTCTAGCGTCCACCAGCTCATTTCATCTGGAGTGCAGTTGCCAAATGTAACCTTTGTAGGAGCATTTGCAAGCAATGTTTGCATTACTGGTGAATTTGGTCCACCTAAACTTGATAATGTTGGAATTGCAAAAATTGTTCCAACTTTATATTTTCTAAATTGAGTAAATACATCATTAAAGCATCCATCATAGTAGCTGTTGAATTCATCTATGTATAAGAAGAATGGTGAACGAGATTGTTCATTTCCCGGTCTTCCTTCAACTGCTATCATTACTAACCATAAGAAGAATTTACCAAATCCTTTATGAGCTGTTCCTCCTATATCATTAGCTCTTGATGAGAATAATACAACTTCATCATTTGCTAAAATTTTAGATACATCTATGTTATTATATCTATTACAAATAATATTTCTTACTGCTGCAGATCTTAAAAGAGTGTCTAATTGAGCACTTACTAATACAAGATATCTTTGTATGTCCTTTCTTCCATCAGCATCTTTATAAAAGCATTTTTTAAAATATTCAATTTGTAATTCATATTGTTCAGAAAGTTCTGGGTCTTTTTCCATTTCTCTAGCCATGCTTTCAACTAAATCAAAATTGTTAAAACATTTTAATAAGTCTTCTAAAGTAGGCATTAATCCATTGTTTAGTCTTGGAAACATAACTTTTAAAAGTATTACTAAATTTTGGATAGCTTGGAATGCTACGTCATCCATATACACAGCTTCTTCTGTTTTATTAGATGCCAAATACAAATTTCTTAAAACTAAAGATATTGTAAGTGCACAAAGAGAAGGTCCTTCTATGATAAATGGATTTAATCCAATCGATGTTGGGTCACATGGATCAATTAGGTGTACTGGGATATCAAGATTTTTAGCAACATTAGCCAATCTTTTTGTTTGTTCAAAATCAGGTGTAACTGATATCAATCCTAAATTTTTATAAGTGATTTTTCCATCTGGTGATTCAAAGTATATCATTTTCTTCATATATGTTTTATAAACTTTTTCTTTACCTGTTACAGGTATAAGCATATTTAAGTTAAAGTTTTTGTTTAAGTATTCTTTACTGTAAGGGCAATCTAAAGTTGCGATTCCTGTTTTTAGAGCAGTAAATCCCATTTCTTTAGCTACCTCTCTGAAGAAAAATTTTTTTTCTAAATCACGTGCAATCATAGGTTCTATAATCATAGAGCTTTTTCCAGTTCCAGAAGGTCCTACAATTAAAGTAGATTCAAATCTTCTATTTTCTAAAATTTTTACTGGTTTACCTGTTGTTCTATCTTTGCAAAGGTCAATTTCAAAACTATATGGTCCAGAATTTGCTGGTGGTGCTGAAAGGTCAATACCAGCGAAGTCTAGAATTGAATCCTTGTAACTGTTTGGGAAAATAGGGTCATTAATTACTCTATATAACCATACAATTAAATTATAAAATGTTATAAGTGGAATGTAGACTGAAATTGCTGTAAAAGCAGGTTTTATTAATTCTGAAAAGTTCATCATAATTGTTTTTATATTTGGTATAGATAATAATGCGAACCAACCTACATAGTTAACCCATTGGACTATCATTGATATAAATACTATGTATAAAGCAATGCAGTATACATAGAAAAAGGAAATTTTTACATCATCTGATTTAGCAAATTTAGAAGGCACTGCAAATGCATAAGCAAATACAGGGCAAGCCATTGCTAAAGTATACTGAATTGGTCCCCAATATGAGACAGACATTCCAGTAAAACACATAAATAATAATTCTATAACTCTATCAACAACAATATATGCTGTTACTAAAGTTAAAATATATGCAAAAAATGTATTTCTATCTGTTTTTAATTTCTTTAAAAATTTATCTAATAATTTCACAAAAGATCCCCCAATCTTTATATTCATACATATATATTATCCTATAAAATGGCAAAAAAAACAAGTCTTTTATGTAAATTTTTGCAATAAATGTCATTACAAGTAAATAACCTATAGTTAAATGTAAATTATTTTAACGTAAAGAAAGACCAGTTGTTTCCAACTGGTCTTTCTTCGAGGATTACTTTCTGCGATCATCATCCTTCGGGTCATTAAATGTAATGGCCGAAGGATCCAAGCCAGTTCCGTGGCATTTCGGGCAGCTGAAGGTTTTTTCTCCTAAAACCCGCTTTCCTTCGCCACCACAAACAGGACATTTGATTTCTACATTCATATTTTTCCTCCTTAATGTCGTGTGCAGAAACAAGAGTTTCTGCAAAATAACTATACGAACATATATATTATAGCACATTTTATGTTTCCTGTCAATTTCTTCCAATTATTCTGCTTTAAATTCGTATTCCAAGAAAATTTATAATTCTACAAAATAATACATTATTCTAAATTTTGCAAAATAAGTTTCCATAATGTGATTAAAGACGCATTACTTATGCGTCTTTAATTTTTATTCTAATATTTTTAATTCCAATGTTTCTACTTTGTATTTTTTTGTTTCTTCGTCCATTTTGAATTCTACTAAGCTTTTACTTAGGTGGGTATCATTTTGTCTTAGGTCTGTTGTGAAGCATAATTTTACTCCTTTTATTTCTATTGCATTTGTAACTATTTCCTTAAATGTCTCTACCATATGTCTATCGTCTTCACATACTATTACTATTTGTGGTTTTATTTCATAGCCAGAATCAAATGGTACAAAATTTTCATAAAAGTCCTTGTATAGTCTCATTCTTTCTATTAATTTCTTCTGCCAGTCTTCTTCTCTTCTTACTACTTCAAACAATAAACTAATTGACTTTCCTGCTTTACTTATTTTTACTGCTCCTTGTGCTTTAAAAGTTTTTCCTGCCATTTTTGCTGTAATTGCAGGTTTTACTTCATAGCTGTCAAATGCCTCAACTTTTCTTAAATATGCAATTATTATTTGGTTTCCTGCTAGTCTTTTCTTTATCATTCCTACCGGTTTTGTGTTATCTGTTGGTTGCCATTTACATTCAATCCCTCTAGAATTTAATAAATATTTTCCCATTTTTTCTAGGCAGTATATCCTATATATTCCTTTCCCATCTTCAGCTGTGAAAAAGTATCTAGTTAGTATTTTTGTTTTTACTAATTGTTCTAGCTTATTATTTAGTTTATCTTGTGTTTTTATATCTTCCCCTTGTTGTTCTAGTAGTTGAAATAATTGCCTTGATGTTATAAATTCAAATTTATTTACTAGTTCTAATATTTTAAAGTGAATGTCTGTAATATGACCAACATTTATTTTGTTTATTATTTGGTTCATTGATACATATCCATCTTTTCCATCAAATGTTTTAATTTCTCCTTCTCTCATTGCAAATGGAGATACCTCCGTTTTTATTTCTTCATCTGATACCATAAAATTACCACCTTTCTTAAATTACAATTTACAATATTCAAAATTATTACTAAAAAAGTTTAATATATATATTTTAAATTGAGTTCGACCCTACTCATTTATTATTATATTGTATTTAGAGTGTGTTACTACAATTGGAATTCGTACTATCTTAAACGCCTTGGAGAACGGAAATTTCAAATATATATATTAAGCTTTTTTAGCGATAAGATATAAAATCAGCTAATTGTAACAACAACTAAATTATTTTTAATTTTATTTTTTTCTTTTCTGGGATTATTTTTTTCACATATACTTCTACATTTTGCCCATATTGAATATTGGGTTTATAATCTGCTAGTCCTACTAGGTTTGGCTTTAGTTCAATAAATATTCCATTATTAAATTTTTCTACTTCTCTTGCAATGCCTTTTACTGTCATGCCTGATGATATTTCTTTGGCATTTTCTTCCCAAGTCCCAAGTAGTTCTTTATATGTTAAAAGTATTCTTTTATTTTCTCTATCTATTGATTTTATCATAATATTTATGTTTTGTCCAATTTTTAGTCTTTCTTCTGGAGATTTTATTCTTGCAACTGATATGTCTTCTATGTGCAAAAGGCCTGTTATGCCTCCTTCTAGTTCTATAAAAGCTCCATATGGCTTTATATTTGTAACTTTTCCTGTTACAATATCTCCTTCTTTTAGATTGTCATTCCAGTTCTTTGGTATGAATCTAGGATAATTCATGTGTTTGTCCATCCTTTCTTTTGTGATTTTATAAACTACAATTTATTTTAGTAATAATTCTACTTCTTTTTGGCTTAGGTATCTCCATGTGCCTATTTTTAAGTCTTTTACTCCAATGTTTCCTATTTTACTTCTATGTAATGCTAATACTTTTTTGTTTATTGCTTCACACATTTTTCTTATTTGCCTATTTTTTCCTTCATGTATTGTTATTTCTAGTCTTGAAGTTCCCGCTTCTTCGTCTGTTTTTAGTATTTTTACCTTTGCTTTGCTAGTTGTAAATCCCCCAATGTCAACTCCATTTTCTAGATTTCTTATTTCATCAAGTGTTGGTATTCCTTTTAATGTTACTGTATATGTTTTTGTTATTTCGTGTTTTGGATGTGTTATTTTGTACACAAAGTCTCCATCGTTTGTTAATATTAGTGCTCCTGATGTGTACATGTCTAGCCTTCCTACTGGTACTATTCTTTTATTTATTTGTACTAAGTCTAACACTGAGTTTCTTCCAAATTGGTCTTTTACTGTTGTTACATAGTCTATAGGCTTGTTTAATAATATATATACATGAGGCTCATGGGTATTTTTTATTTCTTTTCCATTAAATTCTATTTTTACTTTGTTTGGGTTTACCTTTATCCCCAATTCTTTCACTGTTTCCCCATTTATTTTTACTTTTCCTTGGGTTATATATTCTTCACATTTTCTTCTTGAGGCAATTCCTTGAGATGCCATATATTTTTGCAAACGAATTTCTTCTTCCATAAAATCTTTCCTTTTTCTTTATATTAATTTGTCTAATATGTCTCTAAAATATTCTGGCAATTCTGCTTCAAAAGTCACTTTTTTGTTTGTTGTCGGGTGTACAAATTCTAGTTTTGCTGCATGTAGCATTTGTCCTTTTACATTAAATGGATTTTTTCCATTTGAGTATACTTCATCTCCTACTATTGGATACCCTATCTCTGCTAAATGTACTCTTATTTGATGTGTTCTTCCTGTTTCTATTTTTACTTCTAATAATGTAAATCCTTCATATCTTTTTAGTACTTTAAAATGTGTTATTGCTTCTTTTCCATTTTTGGTTACTGCCATTTTTTTTCTATCTTTTGTACTTCTGCCTATTGGCATATTTATTGTAGCTTCGTTTTCTTTAATTTCTCCTCTTACTAATGCTATATAAGTTTTTGTTACTTTTCTTTCTTGTATTTGTTTGCTTATTTTTAGATGTGCATTATCATTTTTGGCTATTATTACTAATCCAGATGTGTCCTTATCTATTCTATGTACTATTCCTGGTCTTATTGTTCCACCTATTCCAGATAGACTATCTTTACATCTTTCAAGTATAGCATTTGCCAGTGTTCCGTCTGGATTACCATTTCCTGGGTGTACTACTATTCCTTTTTCTTTGTTTACTATTATTATATCATCATCTTCGTAAATTACATCTAAATCCATTTTTTGAGGTTTTAGGTAGGTATCTTCTTTAGGTTCTAGTTCTTCTATAGTAATAACGTCTCCTTGGTTTACCTTATATGAATTTTTTGTTTTTTTACCATTTACTAAAATTTTTTCTTCTGTAATTAGTTTTTGAATTGTTGCTCTAGATAAATCACTATCTTTTTCAGATATGTATTTATCTAATCTACAATTTTCATCTAACACTTTATATTCTTTCACTTTATGTATTCTCCTGTCTTTTTATTGTTTGTACAATTATATATCCTATAAGTAAAATTGCACCTATTACAACACATATATCTGCTATATTAAACACTGGATAATTAAATATCTGATTTATATCAATATAGTCTACTACATGTCCTCTAAATATTCTATCTATTAAGTTGCTTAGTCCACCACTAATTACCATTATTAGTGATATTTTTACTAATTTGCCTATTGTCTTGTAGTTTTTTATTAGGAAATATATTAGCGTACATATGACTACAATATTTGCAATAATTACAATCATTTGTCTGTTTGCTCCGCATACTATATGCCATTCCTGTATTTGTTACATTTGTTACTCTTATTCCTTTTCCTATTGTAGTACCAATTGGAATATTTGTTATAATAATAGTTTTTATTATTTGATCTATTATAATTATTAATAATCCTATTAAAGCATTCATTGTTTATCCTTCTTTCGGGCGGACGTGGAAGTCCTCCCTTGCATAAATTACCAATTTATTGTTTTTTTTCATATATAGAGAAATAATCATCACTATAGATTCTTCTGTATTCGTCTGGTTTTGCGTCTAAGTATATTGTAAGCTTTGCCTTTGAGTTTACTATAAAGTGTGTAAAACCATATTTATCAAATACTCCTTCTAAGTTTTTAGTGCTTAAACCAGATATATTTAGGAAATCCCTAAATATGCTTACTCCTTTATTAAATTCTGGTAAATACAAGTCTGCTCTTGAGTCTATGAATACTGGTATTCCTCTATGTAGTAAATAGCTTCCGAAGTTATATTCATTATATAGTTTTATTTCGTTTATGTCTAAATTTTCTAGTATCCAGTTTGATGCTTGTACTGGATATGATGATGGGCTTACATATTCATCTTTATATCTTGTATTATACATAAACATACTTGCAATTAATATTAAGCAAATTGTAACAATCATTCCACATACACTTGTCATAGTTTTTGTTAATTTTGTTATTGCATTTTTATCATATTTATTTAAGAATGCAGTAATTAATCTAACAAATATTGGCAAGCATATTATAATAAACATTGACTCTTGCCTTCTACTCATAAATGCTAGAACTGTAAGTCCTCCAAGCATAAACAAATCGCATAATCTAATTTTTGTATCTGTAAACATCATAATTGCTATAAAAGATATAAGTACACATGCATATTTTATATTATTTGCAAGGGTTAGTGGCAAGTGTTCACTTATATTTTTAGTGCTATCTCCTTGCATTGTTTTTATTAGATATGTATATGGAACTTCTTTTAATGGTGTTACAAGTCCTGTAAATACACATATTATCATTATTAGAATTAGCCATTTTGTGGTTTTTTTGTGTGTTATTGTTATTTTATATGGTTCTTTATTTTCTTTGTTAGATTTTTGTTCTATTTTTTGTAATTTTTTATTTAATTTTTTTATTTTTTCTTCGTCAGTACATTGTTCTATTTTTTTATTTAATGATATTATTCTTTTTTCTTGCATTCTTTTTATGAATTTAGCTAACAAGCTTATTAGGTATTCTGCTATATATGGTAAATATAGAACAAAATAAAATGGGAATACTGCTACATGCAAATTAGCAAGTAGTATTGGTATAATAACTAAACCTACCACATATCTTTTTTTCTTGGTGTCTAAAAAGCTTTCTATAAATAGCAATTCTAGTTCAAATAATATAAATGTTACTAGTTGTGCTCTTGCTGCTATATAGCTTTTTATCAAAAACATTCCTATGATTGTAAATATAAATGATAATGGTTTGTTTTTTGTTAGTTTGTCGGTTGTAATATACATAACTATTCCTAAAATTGCTGCAAACACTATTGTTGATATATATATTCCTAGATGCCCTCCTATGTTATATATTAAATATATCATTACATCATAAGCCCAATGTGGAAATGTGTATGAAAGTTCATGCCATGAGAATGGGTCTTGCATTGTTATTCCATTTTCTAAAACATATTTTCCTATTTCTATTGTGTAATATGTATCGTTTTGCAATGTTTTTGGTGATATTGCAAAAGCAAATATTATTATTGAGATTATGGCTATTATATTGAATTTTATTTTTGTTTTTTTGTCTGATTCCATGCAGATTCTCCTTTATTTAAATTATATAATTATATTATCATACCAATAAAAAAAGTCAAGAAAAATCTTGACTTTTTTTATTACTCTCTTTTATCTCTTGGCTCTCCTGGTGTTCTTCCTCCAGCTTCTCTTTGTCCTTTAGTTTCTATTTGTTCTAATGCTTGCTCATATGTTATACTTTTATTTTCTTCCATTAATTTTAATACTTTTTCTGCTTTATTTTCATAAAATCCTGGTGGTACAGTTAACCTATCTACTATACCGTCTCTTGTCATTAAATCTTCTGCTATTTCTTCTACATTTAATTCTCTGTTTTGTTCATGGCTTTTATCTATTTCATTTACTTGTACGCCTTCTGCTTTACTTGGTACTCCTCTTTTTTCAAGGTCTTCTTGTCTTGTTAATGCAAATGTCTTTTCTTCTAAGTCTAAATCTGAATTATATTTATGGTCCATGAAATCTCTTGTTTCTGGTGATTGTTGTAACACATTTTTTCCACTTGCTTCTGGTATTACACTTCCCCAATATGCTTTTCCATTTCCACCTTCTTGTCTACAGTATAATGCTTCTGGTTCACCATATTCATTCTTTACTATTGCAATTGATGTTTGACTATCTACTTCATACATTGCTAATGGTCTTACTTCTGTTATCTTTTCTCCGTCAACTCTTTTTACTGTAACATCTGGACTTTTTCCTCCAATTGCTTTATTTTTTCCTGCTTCTATTTCTTCTAGCTCTCCATCTTTATCTCCAATGAATTTATATGTATATGGGTCTTCTCCTGGTATTACATAAACATCATCTCTATCTCCAGCCCATTTTACTAATCCTTGGAATCTTTCATTTTCTGTTATTTTTTCGTCTTTTGAAATATGGATAACATCTTTGGCATCTACATTATATTGTTTTGCGATTTCTTCTTTTTGCTCATCTTTGTCTTTATCTTTTTCTAATTCAGGCTTTTCATCATCTTTTTCTTCTTCGATGTTCTCTCCTTCGTCTTCTTGTTCCTTTTGTTTTTCCTGTGTTTGCTGTTCCTCTACTTTTTCTGAATTTTGTTTTTGTATTTTATCTATTTCTTCTTGTAAGTCTGGAAGTCCTAAATCGTCCAAAGTTTTTCCTTCTTCTTCTAGTTCTTTTTTTAGTGCTTCAAAGTTTGCTAAATTATATTCTATTTGTTTTTCTCTTACTATTGCAATTGATTTTCCTCTTACTTTTAAAATAGCTTGGTCCCCTATTTTAGTAGCTTCCATCTCCCCTACTATCATTTTTGATTCACCATTTTTTAAGTTCTCAATCTGCTCTAATATTTGTTCTTTGAATTCCTTTTTTTCCTCTGTTGCTAAGTCTTTTCCTTCCATTGATTCATTTTCTGCCATAGATTGTTCCTCCTATTTTTATATTTGGGGCACCCAAGAGTGCCCCTTATAATTAATTTATGTTTCTATTCAACATTGAATGCCATTACAAAGTCTGTTCCTTTTTCAAGTTTCATTACTATTGTTTTTGTTACTGTTTTACTTATTCCCTTTACTGTGATTTCATATGTGCTTAAATTTTCTGATTCTGTATATCTCTTAAAAGACACTTCATTTTTTATACTAAATGTTTCTTTTGCATATTTTTCAAAGTCTTTATATTCCTTAAAATAATTTGCTTTGAAGTCATCTGATAATTTACTATATATATATTCATAATCAGAGCAATTTAAGGCTTCTACTAATTTTAGAATGTTATATCCTACTTTTTCCTCTTTTGTTCCTGCTTCATATTTTTCTATGAAGTCTGGCAAATCTATTGTATATGTATCTAACATCACTGTATAGTTTAAAGGACTAGTTGCATTAAATATATAATAGTTGTTATAGCTATCTTTACAAATATATCTAGTATAGTCATCTTCGTATCTTATTTGATAACTTTGTAATTTTAGTTGTTGTTTTTTAGAAATATATAAAATATAATCTTCCATATTGTCAAAGTCATCATTACCTTTTTGTGTTACAGCTGCAGTATATAAATCTTTTTTGCCATCTATGTATTCTTCAAAATCTTGTAATGTTGGAAAACGTTTACTTTTATATTCTTTATCTAGCATACTATATGTAGCTTCTACATTATATACAGCATTTTCTAAAAAATCTTTGAAATATTTATTTGCTATTTCTTCTTCTGATAAAACCTCATTTATCATTTTGTTATATTCATTTTTTTCTATTGTTTTTTTTGCAAGGCTTTCTTTTGTGTAATTTTCTTTAATGTGAGAAACTGAATATGTCATATTTCTTATGTCTTTATATAAAACAAAATATCCGTCTTCAATTTTGCCATCTTTTTCTAAAACACATTCAATATAGTAAACCTCATTTTCCATATTTGTTTGACCATACATTTTCGTTATTCTCATATTGTCAATGTCTTTGATGTTACTAGGTATTTGGTTTAATACATTTTCTTTTGTTATATTGTTTTTCTTTATATATGTATCATCTAAAAGGCTATAGGTAGCTTCTTTGTTTTCAGAAGCTACTTTTCCTATGTAATTGTCTAGCATTTTTTCTACAGAAAAGAAAGTACCATTGTCACTTACTATACCCATATCTTTTATAAAATCTGCTGATTGGTCTACTTCCCTTTGCCACTCATTACCTTCCTGTGAACGTTTTTTTATAATCAAAATACATATAGAAATTATTGCTATAAGTACTAATAATATTATTATCACTTTTTTAAAATTCTTCATATGTGTCCCCCTTTTTTACTTTATTAGGTGTTTTTCCATCTTCAATATAAAAGAAATTAGGTCCAGCTAAATTTTTTAGTACAGTTTCAATTGGATGCCATCCATGACCACTTCCATTATTTGATGTTAATGCATATATATCATATCCAATTCCTGAGTTTAGCTGTGTTTCTCTAATATCTGCCAACGTAATCCAGTGCACTTTTTTTGTATATAAATTTCCATAACCATTTTTAACATATATCATAACACCTTTTCCAGATTTTAATACTGAAATAACATCCTCTTGGTTCCATGCATTTCCTGTACATACCTTTGCATCAACTCCATATAAATCAAGAACCATTTCAATCGTTCTGACATATGCTTCGTTTCCAGCCTTATGTTTATAAATGTCCCAAACTTCCCAAATACTTGGTTCAATTCCTGTTGAGCTTGCAAGTGTTCCACATGCATAAACATGGCATCCTGCACTTCCCATAGTAGCACCTGAATCAAATAGTGGCTGCTGTCCAATTAAACCAGCACCTTGTATCCATTCTATATACTTTCTGCCAAATGATGAACTATATCCACCTGAGAATTGACTTTCATCATCATTGCTAATACCTATAATTATATTGTCTATTGATGTAAAGTCTCCCTTATTGCTTAGTAAAATTTTTGTTTTAAATACATCTTCTGCAATAGAAAGTCTTAAATCTACTTGATATTGCATATAATCTGCTCGTTCTTTAAGTGTTGTTTCATCTGAATCTGCATGATTACATTCATATACTCCATTATTTAAAAAGTTATATGTATTTTTTATACATGCTCTCGCATTACCTGTATGAGTATATCCTAACCATGAATATCTAGAGAATAATGCATATATATTTTTATCTGGTGTTCCATCAAATTTACTATTTACTGTTGCATATTCTTTAGCTCTTTCTTGATTTTGGCTATATGCAGATGAACTTGGATCTGCTGCATTGACAACCCATTTACAAAAGCTCTCTATTGAATCCTCATATGAATCATACGAAAATCCTGATGATGAACCATTATAACTTCCCATTTGGAATAGGTTTTTATCTTCTACTGCACTTTTTCCCCATCCACTTTCTAGGGCTGCCCAGCCATATGCTACACATGGGTTCACATTATATTTTGAACATATATCATAAAACAATGGTGCTAAATCTGCTAATATAGACTTTCCATAGCTTTGAGCCTTTGTAATGAATTCATCTCTTGATATATTACAGCCAAATGCATTACCTGCTATGCTATAATAATCTGTTAAACTCATATCTACTACTTTAAATGTTTTGTCAAGGTCAGTTACCCCTCTTTCCAATCCATCATAAACATATAATAAGAATCTCATTATATCTGATATATGTGTAGTATTTGCATCATCTTCTAATAGTTCAAAAAGTTCTTTTTCTGCATCATTTTGTAGGCATAAGTCTTCTCCAGCTTTAATATATTTATCATAAATATATAGTAGACCCATTTTTCCATTTGGTGTATATGATGGTTTATTATTTAAATATTCAAGATTTTTAAATTGCACTTGTGTTGTATCTATACTACTTTCGTCTCCAAATTCATATGTTGTTCTTGTTGCTTTATAATCATCTCCTACTACACCATCTGTTTTTGATTTTTTTTCTGTTCTTATTGCTGTTATGCTTCCTTCAATAACATTCGCCTCAGGATAACTATTAGCAAATTGATTTTTTCTCTTTTCTAGGAATGCATTTGCAGCATCACTAGCTCCAGTTGAAACTCCTTCAACAGCACTCGTAGTTTGTGGGTATTGTCCTTCTACATCGTCTGGTTTGTCATATTCTTTTATATTTTTTGTTGGAGCTGCATATGGTCTATCATATAGTAAATACCAACAATCTATTTCAGATATATCTATATCATATTTATAGTTTCTAGTACTTGAATCTACAATTATAGTATAGTTAAAAACTTCTTGCCTTGTATAAGTTTCATCTACTGAATAATCATCATAACTTTCTGTCAAGTGTTCATTTGCTATTAAATCGCCATCTTTATCTGAATTTGATTCACTTGCAACATGTGAAGTTGTTGTTGTACCCCTACTTAAAGTCCATTCATCTCCTGAATATGTTATTTGCTCGTCTTCATCAATATGTTTTGGTGGTTCTCCAGTTCCTTTCCCTATCTTAGTCCATGTTGTAGTTTTTTTGTATCCATCGATTTTATATTTAACATGATCATAAAATAAACTAGTTTCTGTATAGTGTGTTGGAGCATGTGTTTCAGTATCTACTTGTTCTTCCCTTATATTAAGAACAATTTTACTGTTAAATGCTAATTCTGCTATATCTAAGCAAAAATCCACATTATTTGTTGTTATTAATAAATCTGTCAAGAATCCATAATTTACTATGTATTTTTTTATGTATTGTTTATAATCTATTTCTATTGGATATTCTTTTATTATATATTCATCCACATCATCAGCTATGTTTTCTTCACCAATTCTTGCCTTATCTGCATCTGATAATGGATTACCATTTTCATCTTGATAAGTATATGTTATTTTAGTTGTACTAGGTTTTGCAATTACAATATTTCCGTCTTCATTTAATGTATATTTTGTTAGAACGTCATTGTTTAAGCTTTCAACCATACTTTTGAATGTTTCATATGGTACATACTCTAGTTTTATTTCTTGATATATTGGTGTTGAGCCATCTGTAGTTGTTGCTGTAGTTTTATGCACTTCTATAGTTCCATACACTTCGTCATTATTAATTACATCTTCAATTTTTATATTTTTTTCGCCAGTACTATTTCCTAAATCTAAGCTTTGTGAAGCAATATCTGCTTTTACAAATACGGCTAATGCTTTTAATTCTTCCTCATTATATTTGCCTGTTTCTAGCCCATTGCTCATTAGTACACCTAATGTTTTTAGTTCTGATGTTGAAAATTTACCTAAGTTTATTTTCTCATTTTCTTCTACTAATTTCTTTTTTGTATTATTTATCGCTTGTGATTCAGAAATTTCATTCTTTTTCTCATCTACAAACGAATATTGAAGTTCATATGCTTTATCTGTCGTCATATAATCTGCATTTACTGTTATTTGAGTAGCTTTAATATCATCGGGTTTTATAGTTCCAGTTGAAAAAACTATTGATGACCTATTAGCTTCTTTAGATTCCGAACTATCCCACCAATCTAAGAAATGTGAAATTGATGCTACAAGTAAGTATATTAACAATCCTATACATATAGCTTTTAATAGCAATGGCAAAATAACTGCTATTATTTTTTTGAAAAATTTCTTAGCAGTTTGCTTGCTTAATTTTTTAGCACCTTTAGTTAATACATTTTTCGCTCCCTGAGCTTGCTCATTGTTTTTCTCTTCGTCCATCTGTTTTCCCCCTTTTTTGCTATAAACTTATTTCTATTCTTATTACATTGTGTTCATTAGCCACAACATTAGTAAACACTACTTTTGTAGTTTCTTTTTTGGGCTGATATGATTTATTAAATTTTACTTCCACATTTCCTCTTTGTGCCCTTCTTATTGATATATCTTCTTCTAAAATCTCATGATTATACCAATAATATTTTTGTCCATTTTCATCTTCTATATATACAGTATTTGTTTTTTGTAAACTATCTAATTCTATCTTTCCATTTGAATTATTTTCAACCTCTATTTCATATGTTTCATAATCCATATAAATTCTTTTTCTATTTATGGTTATTTTTATATTATTTCTTGTTGTAGATTTATCTATATTCTCTATTCCTATAAATTTATTAATATTTAGTTTATATGCTTCATTTTGCTTTACAATTGTATAATAGTCTGTAATACTTGTATTTGATGCTTTACCAGTTGATAGCATGTCCTCTATAAAATCTATTTTATATGTATATTTGTTATTGTATGTTATCCATGATTGATATAAGTAAGTTATGTTTCCTTTAAAAAGTTTTTGATAATATTTTGTAGTAAAATCATCTAGTGTAGGATATAATGCTTTCTTACATTCATCTGATAGAAGTGCATATGCTTTTTCTGGTTCATTGTTATTACAACAATAAACAAAATCGTCTATTACTTGTGAAACCTCTTTTTTTACTTCTTGCCCTGTTATTACTGAATAATTTTCATTAATATTATTATTGCTACTTTTAATAACAGTATTTTGTTTATTAGACTCCTCTATGTCATTCCTTTTAGAAATAAAACTGTTTAAAATCTGAATCAATACTATAATTGCTACTAATATTAAAATAATAATCCAAATCATATATCTATTTTGATTATAAAATTCTCTTACTTTTCCCATATTTTTCTCCTATATCAAATATTATTTAAAATTCATTATATCTTTTTTCAATTCAGCCATTTCTTCCTCACTAATACCTAATTTTCTATCTTGGCAAAATCTTATAAATTTTACTTGATTTTCTAAAGTATCTTTTGAACAAACCTTAGCTAATTTGCTATATTTTATAGCACTATCCATATTATACCTTGTTGGATCTAGCTTATGATTTTTTAGTATTTTTTTCATTCTCTTAACATCTGTAATTCCAGCGTCTAAGATTTTTTGTACTTTTTTATCAAATTCTTTTTCTGTAAATCCTGATTCTTCTCGTAATTCTTTATATTCCTTACTATTTCTAAATACTCTATCGAATTTTGCATTTTCAGCTACTTCTCTGCCATATGCTCCTGCTCTATATGTATCTACTACTTCATCTACTTTTTCTGGAATTTTTGCTACTCTCTTTACTGTATCAGTTGTTACATTTACTACTCCATTTGCCGCAGATGCTCCTAATGTTGTTTTAGTTGCTATATTAGATGCATCTCCACCTTCAGCTACTGCTGCAGAGAATCCTATCAATCCTCCTGTTGTTTTTGCTACAAGTCTTATTGTTCCAACTGCCATTGGTGCAGAATATTTTGCGGCTACCGCAGATACTCCTTTTATAGTTCTTCCTGCATTTGATTTAAATGTATTCCAAGATTTACTTTTTGCCAATTTGTTATTCTTTAATGCTTGAGCAAATTTTGATTCTTGTTTTTTATCAGAATTTGGTTGTATTGGGCTACCTGTATCAAAGCTTCCGTAATCTGGTGAACTATCACCTGTCCTTGGAGAAGTACTTGGTGTTGTTTCCTCTGTATATCTTACAAATGGATTTACTCCCGCTGTTCTTACAGGTCTTGCTGTTTCTGCTGCTGTTGCATTTCCTTCTGAAGCACTTTCCTTTTGACCTCCTTTTGAAATGCCTTGTAATGCATTTACCATTAATGCACCAGTTGCTCCTGCTGCCATTGAACCCAATGTTTTTGATTTTTCAAATCCAAACATTTTCTTTATTAATTTTTCTGCAGGTGTTATAAATCCTATTGCTACTATTGCAAATAACCAATTTCCTTCAGAAGCTAAGTCTATAGCACTACCAAGGAAAATATAATAAATTAACAAATGTACTACCTGTATTAATGCAAAAAATACATAATCTTTAATCCACATATCAAATGCTTGGGCTTTATTATCTTTTATCTTGTCTAAAGGGTATGTTAATGTTATAAGTGGTGCAATCATTGTAAGAAAAGCCATATACGCAACCCTTTTCACATATTGTATTGTATATTTTACTGTATATACTGCTAAAACAAAATATATAACAACATAAGTTAATACTACATTCCATTCTTCCCCATTTAAGATTTTATTTCTTAAACTGGTCATTAAAACATCTTCTCCATCTGCAGATATTGATGATACACTTATAACTTCATTAATTTTGTTTACTACTGTAATTGTTATACTCATTATATAATGTAAAGTAAATAATAGGCATATTGCCACTATCCAGTTTTTTAACATACTTTTATATTTTGCTTTTTCTTTAGCCGATGTGCTTGAAAGTACTATTCTTATTCCTACATATACAAGTGCTGAAAGCAATCCTACTAATGCAATTCTTCTTAATGCGTTATACCATGTTGCAATTGTTGCCTGTAATTCATTTGCTATTGAACCATATAATGCATCTGACGACGATTCCTGAACTGCCTGATCACTTACAGGGCAAGAAGTATAATAATACTTATATCTAGGATTACTTAACCAACCGGCATCAAATCTACATGCAATATATAGTGTATCATTTTCAACCCAATAGTATGCTGTATAAGTATCTCTTGCTTGTTGTAATTGAACTCCTCCACTTATAGCAAATCGGTCTTTACGATCTTTAGCCTTTTCATATGCTTCTTTATCATTGGTATTTCTTTTAACAAAAAAGTTTGGTATATTATCTCTAACATAGCTTCCATAATTATTGCCATTTTTTGTCTCAGTACTAGGATTAATAAAATTTATATCAAATGCTGGTACCTGTCCTGAAAATATTACTCCTGGCGAATACTTAATACTATAAGTATCATCATCTATTTTAATATTTTCATGAACTATGAACATATCTTGTAAAATATTCATTACTGAATCAGGAATAAAGCATAGAAATTGCGCTATCGTTTCCATAAGTGAACCACCTTTTTCTGTTTTTACAGCAAAAGTATAGTTCGGTAATATAAAATTACATAACATTAATATAAGCATAATGCATATAATTTGTTTAATTAAGTTTTTTGCTTTTACTTTTTTCATCTTACCTATCCTTTAGAACATGTTGAAGTTATTTTTTTATTTTTTTGCTTCCTCTTTTGCAGCATTTAATATTTCAATCAATTTTTCATCTGTTAACTGGTCTTTATAAAGCTCTTTTAATTCTTTATAATCACTTGTTTGCTTATATGCTCTTATCATTTTCATGTTTTCTGCATATTCTGAGCCATATGCTCCTCCGTTATATGTATCTTGTATATCATTTCCTAAATTTTTTACATTATCTTTTATATTTGAAGCAAATTTTATTCCACTACTAGCAAGTCCTGCTCCCGCTGTTCCACCAGCTGCAGCTCCCTTAAGTGCTTCTGATATATCTCCTTTTGCTACTCCTCCTGCAAATCCTAACATTGCTCCTGTTGCTGCTGTTGCAGTTTTTAACGCTCCACTTGTTACAGCTTTTAGTGTTGCTCCACCATATTTTTTGGTTACAGCCCATGCTCCTGAACGTACACTTGGTCTGGTTCTTATCTCGCCACTTGAGCCGTTTCCAGAATCTACCGGGTTTTCTCCATCTTGAACTGTTACATTTATATTTTGCCCTCCTCCTAATGCCTCATGTGCTTTTTGCATTATTGTATTTTGTGCAGTTCTTATACTATTTTTTTCATCTCCTGCTGAGCCTTGTGATGATTTGCCTTTTTTTGCAGCTCCTTTTCCGTGACAATTTATTTACAGCATTCATTATTAATCCACCTGTAGCTCCAGCTGTAAGTGCTCCCAATGATTTTGATTTTTCAAATCCAAACATTTTCTTTATAATTTTTTCTGCTGGCACCAAGAAACTTATTGCCACTATTGCAAATATCCAATTTCCCTTATCTGATAAATCCAAAGAGCTTCCTACTAAAATATAGTAAATTAATAATTGCACAACTTGTAATAACATAAAGAACATATAGTCTCTAATCCACATGTCAAATGCTTGAGATTTACTATCTTTTATTTTATCTAATGGGTATGTTAATGTTATTAATGGTGCTATAACTGTTAAAAACGCTAAATATATAGTTCTTCTAAAATATTGTACTGTGAAAATAACTGTGAATACTGTTAATATGAAATATAGTACTACTTCAACAATAACACTACTCCAATTTTTTGAATTTGCTATATTATTTCTTAATTTTGTCATCATTACATCTTCGCCATTAGCTGCAACTGTTGATGTTTTTAAAACTTCATTTATATTTTCTACTACTGTAACCGTTATACTCATTATATAATGTAATGTAAATAAAATACACAATGCTATTAGCCAATCTTTTAACATACTTTTATATTTTGCTTTATCTTTAGCTGATGTACTACCTAATACAATTCGTATTCCCATATATACAAGTGTTGAAAGTAGTCCTACTAATGCAATTTTTCTTAATGCATTATAAAATGTTGCTATAGTATTTTGCAATACTTTTGCTGTACTTTTAATAGTTTTTGTTGATGTAGTGCCTTGAGGTAATGCATAAACATAAGAAATCAGTGTTTCTCTAACATGTTCTGCTTCTAATTCTATACCCTCATATAAGAAATTAGCTGTCCATTTTGAGTTTTTATTAATAGTAGCATCTCCTATTTTTTCTTCTATTAATTTAATTAATTCTTGTTTTTTTGTATCATATTCTGAAGAACCTTCTTGATAATTTAACTTTGCTAATATTTTCCCTGCTGCTTCTTCTGCTATCTCCTTACTAAATCCTCCTTTTGCCAATAGCTCTTTAGAATCATCCGACTTTTTTTTCTCTATTATCTGTATTTCCTTATTGCTTGGATTAAAAAAGTTTACATCAAATGCAGGCACTTCTCCTGAAAATATTACTGCTGGAGAATACTTTATAGAAAATTTGCCCTTTCCATTGCCCCCAGTAGTAATATCGTCTCCTGTTACAAACATTTTTTGAAAAGTTCCAAGTATTGCATCTGGTAAAAAGCATAGCATTTGCGCTATTGGTTTTACCAATTTATTATCTTCCTCTTCGGTATCTAAGTCTCCAAACATCCATTCAATTAAGTCTGATCGGTTATTTCCGTCCTTTTCCGTACAAATTCGCCACTATCTTCAAATATTGCTAAATAAGGAACTGAACCATGACTTGTATTTACCCAAAAAACTTTATCTTTTCCAATTACGTTTTCATATGTATGTCCTGCACTTATACACCCCTGTTGGTCAGATGTTCCAACATAACATATTGTTTCAATAGTTGGATAAGTAGTAACAGAAAATCCACTACATACTACACATTTAGTAAAGTATTCTGCTAAATAATTTCCAATATACATAGCTCCTGTTCCGCCTCTACTATTACCCATAAGTACAATATTGGAACTATCAATATTATATTGTACAATAATATCATCTAATAATGCTTTAAGTTTTTTAACATTTTTGTCTTCGTTCCAGTAACCATTGCTTTCTTGTAATTGAGGGCACAAGATATATGCACTAAATCCATCATATCCTGAAGATTCCCAATCATTAAGAACAGCACCAGGTAATCCATTATCCCTTAACTCAGTTGAAGATACTGCTGTTTGTCCAGAACCGCAAAGCCACACAATCATAGGAAGAGAACTAGATGAGCTTGCTGTAGATGGAATACATATTCCATAAGCCATCTTACTTCCTTGTTTAGAATATTCCCCATCACTACGATATTCCCAACTCCAAGTAATATCACTGCTATAGAATGATTCTGCTTGTACTTCTTTTGGTATAATCATATGTATTACTATTATTGTTATTATTATAAATAATACCGTTATGAGTCTCTTTTTCATGGTTCACCTCATCTATTTCCTTTTTTACTCTATTGTTTTTCTTGTTCTTTCATTGCAATTTCCAATAGTTCACTTAATTTATCATCTGATAATTTATCTCCAAATTCATTTTTTAATTCTTCATATTCTTTAGTTTGTTTAAATGCTTTTACCATTTTCATGTTTTCTGCATTTTTTGAGCCATATGCCCCTTCGTTATATGTATCTTGTATATCATTTCCTAAGTTTTTTACATTATCTTTTATATTTGAAGCAAATTTTATTCCATTATTAGCAAGTCCTGCTCCTATTGCTCCTCCTGTTGCTGCTCCTGTAAGTGCCGCAGATATATCTCCTTTTGCTACTCCTCCTGCAAATCCTAGCATTGCTCCTGTTGCTCCTGTTGCAGTTTTTGTTGCAGCTTTTAGTGTTGCTCCACCATATTTTTTAGCTACAGCCCATGCTCCTGAATGTATACTTGGTCCTGATTTTAGTTTTACTCCAGAGGTTGTTCCATCACCTCTTAAATTATTTGCTATACTATTTGCAACTGTTCTAACATTATTATTTGAACTTTTTTCAGGACTTCCTGTTTTTTGATTTGGTTTTGATACTTTTTGTAATTTGTTTAATGCAGCAGTAACCAATCCTCCTGTTGCCATTGCTTCCATAGTTCCAACTGTTGTTGCAGTATTAAATCCGAACATTTTTCTTATTATTCGTTCTGCTTGAGTTATAAAGCCAATTGCTACAACTCCATATAATGGATAATTGTCTACTAGGCTTAATGCACTTCCTACTAAAGTATAATAAACTAATAAGTGTACTACCTGAATTAGTGCATTAAAAATATACTCTTTTATCCACATTGTAAATGCTTGGGCTTTTGAGTCTTTTATTTTATCTAGTGGGTATGTTAGTGTAACAAGTGGTGCTATCATAGTGAAAAATCCCATATATAAAACCCTTTTTAGGTATTGGAAAGAAAACAATACTGTATATATGGTCATAATAACATACATTATAACTTCTGATACAACCACTTCCCATGTTTTTCCCTCTGTAATTTTATTTCTTAATGTATTTAATACTGTATCTGTTTCTCCATTGCTAAAAATACTAGAAATTTTTTGAGTTATTACTAATGTAATGTTCATTAAGTAATGTAGTGTGAATAATAAACATAGTGCCACTAGCCAATCTATAAGCATTTTTTTATATTTACTACTTTCTTTTCCTGATGCACTTAATATTACTATTCTAATTCCCAAATATACAAGGACTGAAAGTAAACCTACTAATGCTATTCTTCTTAATGCGTTATACCATGTTGCTATTGTGTTTTGTAATTTTGAAGCAATAGATTCATATGATAGTTTTGCACTATTAGGTGTGCCATCAACATTTACACCACTAATCACTCCATCAGCAATAGTTAGCTCCTGTTTTCCATATACATAATATCTTCTTACTAAATTGCTTCCAACTTTTGTTCCAAATTCTCCTATTGTTTCTACAGTCAAAGTATTATTATTGATTTTATAATAAATATCGTATTTTATAGTATCTCTATAATCACCGGAATACATATATTCTCTTCCTGCTAATACGCCATCATATTTTGTACTTTTTATCTGTGCTAATTTTTGTTCATAAACATCAGAATCAATAGCTTGTGTCATTCTAAAGTTTGCTTCATTTTTTATTATATAATCTTCAATGCTGGATGTTGCAACTGAACTAGTTCCCGGATTAATAAAATTTATATCAAATGCTGGAACTGTTCCAGAGAAGATTATTCCTGGAGAATACTTAAAATCATATGTTCCATCTTCTTGTTCAATATCTTCTACACTTGTAAAAGTATTTTGCATAAATTGCATAACATTATCGCATAAGAAAGTAATGAATTTGCAAAAAGGAGCAAATATAGCCCCGCTATCTCCATTTTTTGTTCCAGCCTGATTCACATTTGGTTGTATTTCTGGGTTTTTTGCAATTGCATAAGCATAATTTGGTATTATGAAATTACATAGCATTAAAACAATTATAATGCATATAATTTGTTTAATTAAGTTTTTTGCTTTTACTTTTTTCATCTTACCTATCCTTTAGAACATGTTGAAGTTATTTTTTTATTTTTTTGCTTCCTCTTTTGCAGCATTTAATATTTCAATCAATTTTTCATCTGTTAACTGGTCTTTATAAAGCTCTTTTAATTCTTTATAATCACTTGTTTGCTTATATGCTCTTATCATTTTCATGTTTTCTGCATATTCTGAGCCATATGCTCCTCCGTTATATGTATCTTGTATATCATTTCCTAAATTTTTTACATTATCTTTTATATTTGAAGCAAATTTTATTCCACTACTAGCAAGTCCTGCTCCCGCTGTTCCACCAGCTGCAGCTCCCTTAAGTGCTTCTGATATATCTCCTTTTGCTACTCCTCCTGCAAATCCTAACATTGCTCCTGTTGCTGCTGTTGCAGTTTTTAATGCCGCACTTGTTGCAGCTTTTAGTGTTGCTCCACCATATTTTTTGGTTACAGCCCATGCTCCTGAAGCTGCATTTGGACCTCCACTATTTTTAGTTCTTATATTTATGTTTTGTCCAGCTCCTCCTGCTGTTGGTGCTTCCCCTAATTTTTCATATGCTTTTTCCATTACATTATTTTGTGTAGTTCTTACATTTGTTTTTTCTGTTCCGCCTGAGCTTTCCGATGGGCTACTTTTTTTCGAACCGCCTTTTCCGTGCAATTTTGTTTAATGCATTTACTACTAATGCACCGGTTGCAGCAGCTCCCAAGCTTCCAACTGTTTCAGATTTATCAAATCCAAACATTTTCTTAATTATACCGTCTGCTTTTTTTATAAATAGCATTACAATTATTGCATAAAGTGGATACATTGAAACTATATCTAATGCACTTCCAACCATAACTGTATATATTATTAAGTGTATTACCTGTGTTAGAGCTGTATACACATATTCTCTTATCCACATAGTAAATGCTTGTGCTTGTCCATCTTTTATTTTATCTAGTGGATATGTTAGAGTTATTAATGGTGCTATTAACGTATAGAATGCCATAAATATAACCCTTTTTAAATACTGAACAGTAAAGATTACTGTAAGTACAACTATTACTAAATACATTATAGTTTTAGCAAGTATTATTCCTCTATCTTTTTCACTAAATATTTCTCCTCTTAGTGTATCTACTAAAACATCTGACTCTCCTGTAGCAAATATATTTGAGATTTCATTGACTACTGTTATTGTAATACTCATTATATAATGTAAAGTAAATAATATACATATTGCAGCTATCCAGTCTTTTATCATTGCTTTATATTTTGCTTTATCTCCTGCAGAACTAGATGTAACTATTCTAATACCTACATATACCAGAACTGAAAGCAAGCCTACTAATGCTATTCTTCTCAAAGCATTGTACCATGATGCTATAGTGCCTTGTAATACTTTTGCTGTACTTTCAAGAGTTCTTGTTGATGTGCCTTGTGAGCCTATAGAAAAGATATAAAAAACACTTGAATACCAATCATACTGAATTTCCAACTTTATACCATCATATGAGAAATTAGATTTCCATCCATCTGAATTTTTATTAGTAGCAGCTTCGCTCTTTTTTTCTTTTATTAATTGAATTATTTCTTGTTTTTTTGTTTCATATTCTGAAGACCCTTCTTGGCAATTTAACTTTTTTAATATTTTCACAGCTGCTGTTTCTGCTATATCATTAATGATGCTTCCACTTGCTAATGTCTCTCTAGAATCATTCGATCCATCTTTCTCTGTTATGCTTATTGTCTTATCATTTGGTTTAATGAAATTTATATCAAATGCAGGTACTTCTCCAGAAAATATGATGGCTGGTGAATACTTAAACTCCCATTTTCCTTCTTCTACTTCAATATCATCCCCACTCATAAATGTGTTTTGAAGCCATTGCATTACTTTATCTCCTAAAAATAATGCAAAGTCTTCAATTGGGGTTAAAATTTTTCCTCCATTTTCAGTGTTTGTTTTTGCATGAACAGACACTGGCACTAAAGCACTTAAAATAGTTATTATTAATATAATTATTATTAAATTTTTTATTGTTTTTTTATTTATGTAAGCTTTCATATTTTCTCCTTAACTTTAATTTTAAGTCTTTAGTTATTTTCTTTTAATTTATTTAAGTTTGTTTCAACGAACTTAAATTCCTTCTTAGTTGGTGTTATTTGTATAATTGCTGTATCTGAACCTACTTTTAGTAACCCTTCACCTATTAAACATGTTATTAAGAAGTTCGCTTCTCCTTCGCTTAATTTAAATACTTCTTTTAAGTATTCAATTTCTGATTTATCTTGTGCTAAGAATAATTTTGTATCTGCTGATGTTAGAACTGCTTGTGCTGCCTCATTTTCATAGAAATCCTGGAATCTTTGAGAAATGATTGCCAAAGATACGTTTCTTTTTCTGGCACGTCTTGCCATCTTGTTTAAAAAGTCAACTGCTTCTTCGAATGGAAGTAACATCCATGCCTCATCTATTAAAACCCTTTTCTTTGTTGCTTTTTCTCTATCCTCACTGTTTTTCTTTACATATTTTTCCCATATCCAAGAAAGTAATATTTGTTGTGCAAGTGGTCTTGCAAATCTTTCTTCTAGTTGTGATATGTCTAGGTTTATAAATAATGTTCCGTCTAATAAATCAAACGTCGATTGTCCATCAAAATATGCCATCTGACCATCATATTCTCTTATATATTGTTTCATAACTTTTAGCAAATAGCTATAATGGAATCTATAATCTGGGTTTGTGTTACTCTCCGCATTTCTTTGTAAACGCTTGTACCATGACCCAATTGTTGGCATCTTTTTTCTTGCTCTTCCTAATATATCTCCATTGCCACTTCCTGCTGCCTCATATAAGCTCATTGGATCACTTGTTATTCCATATGCAGCATATTCTTGTGCAACAGATTCTGCAATAATTTGCTTTGTTACCTCGTTGATGTCTTGGCTTCTTGTGCTACCTCTTGCCATTGTAAGTAATGCTTGTGTAACATCCTCTACCTTGTTTTCTACATTTAATACTGCTCTTTCTCTACCGGTTATTTCGTCTTTTACAATTTCTGTTTCAATATCGAAAACATTTATAACTGTTTTTGAGTTAGGGCTTAGCACAACGTTTATTCCGCCTAAGCTTTCAGCAACTATGCTGTACTCACCTTCGGCATCTAGTGCCAAACTTTGTATTCCCATAAGAACTGCAGATCTTGATATTAAAGTTTTCATTGTTACAGATTTTCCGGCACCAGACTTAGCAAATATAACCATGTTATAGTTTGTAAGTGAGCTGTGGAAGTTATCAAACAATATTGGTACACCAGTTTGTTTGTTAAATCCTAGTGGAATGCCAGTTGAATGTCCAACTTCTGATGTAGTAAATGGGAATACAGTTCCCATTGATCTACGGTCAAATGTATGAGTTTTTCTTATTTTATCTTCTGCAAGTGGCAAGTTGCTTTGGAAAGCCTCTTCTTGCATTGCCCATGCACTTTTTATGCCAACTAAAGATTTTGCCATTTCTGTTGCTAGTAATTTTGTAAGCTTGTCTAAGTCTTCCAAACTATAGGCAAATAATGTAGATACCACGGACGCTTCATAAAGTTTGTTAAATCCAGCTGCAATCTCATCTCTTAAGCTTTCTGCTTCATATCTTTTTTGCGCCAAGTTACTCTCTCTGTTGATATTTCCTCTATCTGCTGCCACAATTCTTTCTGTCTCTAACTCATTTATGGTTCTATTTAACTCGTTTTGAGATCTAGACTCTTGAATTGGCGTAATGTATATTGATGTATTTATATCTCCAAACATGTACATGTCTCTAAATAGTTCAGGAAATGTACACATTCTTGGTAATGCAGAAACGAAGAAGCTTCTAGCATATCTTTTTACATTTGATATAATCTCTAAATGGTCAATATTACTTGCATCTATTCCAGAAGGGGCAATCAATTCTTTTATTGTTTTCTTATGCAATATTTGAATTTGCTCATCACTTGTATAATCATTTCTTTGAAATTGAAAATCATTATTCGTAGCTTTACGTTTTTTATTGAACATTAGCTTTCTTCTCCTTCCTTACTTTTTCTTTTGCTTTCTCTGCAACATCTTTTCCAAGCATTGCTTCGTTTTCTTGAATAATAAGTTGTGCCAAATTATTTATAATGTCGTCTTCTGTTTCAACCTTTCTTTGGTATTCTTTCTCTTTTTCCGATTGAACTTGTGCAATCTTATCACTTGCTAAGTTTATAGCTGCATCTTCTATTTGTTTATCTAACATTTCCATCTTTTTATCCATATAGTCTGGTGCAGTAGAATACATCTCGTTGTATCCAGCTTTTATAGCTTTATCTACACCGTATACTTCAGCATCATCTCTATTATAAGCAAAGTATAATAAATCAGCTAATTCTGTTGATGAAAGGACTCTTCCAGCAACCCCAGATACAGATAATGTTCTTATTATTGCTTGTGCTCTTGTATATAATTCTGAGAAAGCCATTTCTCTAATTTCGTCTTTATCAAAATCACTTTGTCCAAGTTCTTCTGAATAATATGGAATTACAACATAATATTTTTTATTCAATATGTTTCTATTTAAGCTCATTCTTTCTGTATTGTATATAATGTCTTTTCCATATTCATATAAGTTTTTGTCTTTTGTAAACTCATATAATGCTTGTTTTTTCTGTTCCGCTGTTGCATTTGGAGATGCCATAATATTTTGATATCTTACTTTTTGTCTGCTGTATTCTTGTTCTATTTTGTCAACTTCTGTTTTATAAGTTTGAAGACTGCTCTCCAAATTAATTTTTCTTGTTTGTGTATATATTTGAATTGGATGTGATAATGTATTTAAGAATTGTATGAATCCTTCTTCAACTCCAACTTTTTCTGCTTGAGACATTAAATCGTAGTTAATACCTTGGCATTCAACAACCATTACATATCTTGCACCTTTTTTCTGTATAATCATGTTATCTTCAATTTTATCAAATTCCATAAAATCAAATACAGAATCTACATTGAATGATTTTGTTGAACTTTTTTTTACTTTTTTCTCTTCATCAGTCGCATTATTTTCGTCTTTTCTTTTCTTTTCTTTAAGCTTCATATTCATATATACAAAAGCAAATGCAACCGCAAGAATAAACATTCCAGCAAGCATTATATATAATATAATAGTTAGAAAGTCTGTATTATCTGTCATTTGTATTTTCCTCCTTATCATCATAGATATATATCTTGTTTCTCTTTTGTTTAAACTTTATAGCTCTTTTTATTACATCGTCTAAGTTTTCTCCGCCCACAACTTTGGTAGCTTTTAATATACCTATATTAGGCACCTTTAGCATTCCAATTGAATATCCAACTAACGCACATAAAGCAACCATAGCAATTCCAACTATTGCTAAGTTCATCAATTTAAACATTATGTAAAATATTAATCCAACTCCGGCTCCTACCGCACTGTATATTAAACTTTTTGTTGTAAAAATGAATAGAATTCTACCTTCTCCTTTTACATTTCTGGGCAAATTATATGTTCCCATAGACTTCCTCCGTTTTAACATAGTATTATATATTAAATTATAGCACATATTGTAACAAAATGTAACCTAAAAGCAAAAAAAAGTGCATTTACATGCACTTTTAATTTTATTGTAATATTTATGTAATACTCGTGTAATACTATTTTACAGCTGTTGCTAATGAGTAAATAACTTTTACTAATGATGTTCCAGCAAATACTAGAAGTGCACCAACTATGTATGGTATCATTGTTTTCTTGTATTCAGCTTTTTCTGAAGCACTACCAATCATATATTTAATACCAATAACCAATAATACTATTACTGCTATAACAATACCAACTATTTGTATAATATTAACTATATTACCACCAATTTTTGTTATTTGTTGGTCTGCATTGGTATTAGTAAGGTTTGTGGTCTCTACTCTGTTAAGAGTATTATTTAAGTCAACTGCTGCTAATGCCATTGTTGATATGCTTGCTACTAACATTATTGCTAATAATAGTGTAGATATTACCTTTATAGATTTTTTCATGTTTATTCCTCCTTATTTTTCTATTTTATTAAAGCTTACTTTCGTAAGAATATTAATAACTATTTTATTATGCAAGTGGT
>USOV01000008.1 GCA_900556455.1 uncultured Clostridium sp.
TGTTTTTGTATCTAGTATTTTCTTTCTTAATCTTAAATTTTTAGGTGTTACTTCAACTAATTCGTCATCTGCAATAAATTCTATTGCTTTTTCAAGTGACATTTGCATTGGTGGTACAAGTCTTAATGCATCATCAGAACCAGATGCTCTTGTATTTGTTAAATGTTTTTCTTTACATACGTTTATAGAAATATCTTCGTTTCTTGCATTTAGTCCAACTATCATTCCTTCATATACTTCCACACCAGCACCTATAAATAAATCTCCTCTTTCTTGAGCATTGTATAATCCATATGTTACAGATATTCCTGGTTCAAATGCAACTAAAACTCCTCTTGTTCTTGAAGAAATATCTCCTTTATATGGTTCATATGAATCAAAAATGCTATTCATTGTGCCTTCACCTTTAGTATCTGTTAAAAATTCTGTTCTATAACCAATAATTCCTCTTGCTGGTATTTTAAACTCTATTTTTGTATGTCCTGCTTCTGCTGGTTCCATATTTATCATTTCGCCTTTACGTCTACCAAGTTTTTCAATAACAGTTCCTATAGAATCGTCTGGTACATTAACTACTAATCTTTCTATTGGTTCACATTTTACTCCGTCAATTTCTTTTATAATAACTTTTGGTCTTGAAACTAAAAGTTCAAATCCTTCTCTTCTCATAGTTTCAATTAATACTGACAAATGTAATTCTCCACGTCCGCAAACTTCAAAGCTATCTGCTGATTCTGTTTCTCTTACTCTTAAACTTACATTTCTTTCTAGTTCTTTAAATAGTCTATCACGAATATGTCTTGATGTAACAAATTCTCCTTCTTGTCCTGCTAAAGGTCCATTATTTACTGAGAATGTCATAGATACTGTTGGTTCATCTATATCTACAAATGGTATTTTTTCAATATTGTTTATATCGCATAAAGTGTCTCCAATATGAACTTCTGCCATTCCAGATACCTCTACAATATCTCCTGCTTGAGCTTCTTCAACTTCTATTTTCTTAAGTCCCGCATAAGTAAATAGTTTTGCAACTTTACCTTGTATATTTTTATCTGCCTTGCAAATCATAATTGGCATACCAGCTTTAATAGTACCTCTTTCAATTCTTCCTATTCCAATTCTTCCTAGATAGTCATCATAATCAATGTTAGATACTAACATTTGAACAGGTCCTTCTATTTCACAATTTGGTGCAGGTATTGTTTTTACTATTGTCTCAAATATACATTTTACATTATCAGATTCTTCATTTAAATCCATTTTTGCTATTCCATTTTTAGCAGATGCATATATAACTGGGAAATCTAATTGGTCATCATTTGCACCTAAATCTATAAATAGTTCTAAAACTTCGTCTACAACTTTTAATGGATTTGCACCTGGTCTATCAATTTTATTTATAACAACTATTGGTTTTAAATTCATAGCTAAAGACTTCTTTAAAACTTCTCTTGTTTGTGGCATTGCACCTTCAAAAGCATCTACTAAAAGTAAAACACCATCAACCATTTTTAGAACTCTTTCAACCTCTCCACCAAAATCAGCATGTCCAGGAGTATCAACGATGTTTATTTTTATATCATTGTACATAACAGATGTGTTCTTTGCAAGTATTGTTATTCCTCTTTCTTTTTCAATATCGTTTGAATCCATTACTCTTTCTTCTACTTGTTCATTACTTCTAAATGTACCACTTTGTCTAAGTAAGCTATCAACTAAAGTTGTTTTACCGTGGTCAACGTGTGCAATTATTGCAACATTTCTTATCTTTTCATTAATCATTTTGATTTTCCCCTTTTATATTATTAAATTTATTAAAACAACAATTTATTATACTCCATTTTATGGCTTTATGTCAAGAAGAATTTGACATTTTTTATAGAATTTGCTATAATGTAAGTGTCATAAATTTATATGGAGGTTATACTCATGAAAAAAGACAACAACACGAACAACTGGAACTCTTTCTCTCGGGGACTGTTTGTAGCCCTAGTCATGCTTGCCATTTTCTGTGGCATTTGTGCTATAGGTGCTGCTTTCAGCAACATTCCTTGGCTCCTGCTTTCTGGCGGGATTTGCATTCTTCTAAGTCTCGGCGCCATCATTTGGTTTTTGGGCTATTTGTCCCGAAGTGTCAAACATGTTCCTGACTACGATATCGATGATATCGAAATTGACGACAATGACTACGAAGAAGGAGACGACGATTTGGAGTATGGTTTAACCAATGAACCCAATGTGCAGGTTTTCAGGAAGCCCAATCCTCCGGTAAAAATCGTTGAAGACAAGCAGGAAGAGCAGCCGGAAGAAAAGCCTCAGCAGAAACCTGTACCAGAGGCTAAAGCGGCAGCTCAGTCCCAAAAGCGAGCACAGCAAACACAATCACCGAAAAAGGATATCAGTCGCTTCAATATGTTCCCTGAGGAGAGTAAATCCAAAAAGTAGAAATCTCCACAAAACACCCAGTTAGGTGCCAACACCCAGTAGCATATGCTACTGGGTGTTGATTTTACATATCTCTTAGTCTAACAATTTCTTTTATTAAATCTTCTGTTAATTTCGAAACTACTTCTTTGTCATTTATTTTATCTTTGTATTCATCGTAATATATTGGTTTTCCTATATTTATAGTAACTTTACTAAAGGCTTTAAAATTCCCCTTTATTCCAACTGGAACTATTGGTACTCCTGCTTTTATTGCAATTGTCATTGGTCCATTTTTTACTGGTACTCCTCTTGCCAATCCGTTTCTTGTTCCTTCTGGGAAAATTAAAAGTAGTTCTTTATTTTTTAATATTTTTAGAGATGTTTTTATTGCGCTCAAGTCTGCACTATTTTGTTTTACTGGGTATACTCCAAAAATTTTCGCAAGCCATCTTAATGCTCTATGCTCAAATAGTTCTTCCTTTGCAAGCACGTTTATTCTTCTTTTTGCGTGTACAACAACTAATACCGCATCTAAAGCATGCACATGGTTTGGGCAAATTAAAGCAGCACCATCTTCAGGAATATTTTCCTTACCATTTATTTTTATTCTATATACAATTACTGACATAAGCCAGAAAAGTCCTTTTAAAAATTTTCTCATAACAGCCTCTCCTTCAAATATAATTCGTGTTATTTTTAGTTATATTTTTCTTTTATTATATCAGTAATTTCTTCCACTACCTCATTTATTGCCTTATTCGTTGTATCTACTATAACACTATCTGGTGCAAGTTTTAAAGCCCCTATTTCTTTGGCTTTATCGTTTTTATCTCTCATTTCTATGTTGCTTTTTACTTCTTCAAAGCTCATATTTATTCCTTTTTCCTGCATTTCTTTATATCTTCTATTTGCTCTTTCTTCTAGTGAAGCTTCTAAATAAATCTTAACATCTGCGTTTGGAAAAACATATGTACAAATATCTCTTCCTTCCATTATCACATCTTTGCCTTCAGCTAATTTCCTTTGCAATTCTACCATTGCAAATCGAACTTCTTTTATTGACGATATTTGAGATACTATTTTTGTTACCTCTTTTGACCTAATTTCTTTTGTTACATTTTTCCCCTCTAAATATACTATGTCTCCATCTTTTGTATTATCTATAGTTAATTTTAAATTATTTGCAACATTAATTATTTTATCTTTCTCTTCTAGTTTTATTCCATCATTCAAGCATTTTAAAGCAACACATCTATATGTTATTCCTGTATCAATATTTGTTAATCCTAATTTATTTGCAATTATTTTTGTTACTGTACCTTTGCCACTTCCGGCTGGTCCATCAATTCCTACAACAAATGACATTCTATTTTTCTCCTTCCTCTGGTAATTGTATTCCCTTAGCAATTATTTCTATTGAATCTACATTCATAGCTGTTAGATTTTCAATTTCACGTTTAGTTTTTTTCTTAAAATCTGTTAAACCTTTTACTATATCATAACCATAGTTCACAATAACTTCCATATATACGCTTAAGCCTTCATCTGTTGTTTCAATTCTTGTTCTGCTAACCTTGTATATGAATTCAGCTTTCTCACTTAAATATTCTATAATTTGTTTAAATACAGTATCTGATATTGTATAATTTCCTAAATAGCTAAATGTAGGCCTTATGATTGATTTTTCTGCTATATATGGTTTATTATTTTTCCCCTTAGATTTAAATATTTGTAATGGGTCTAAAATATAACCTGAAAAATCTTTTTTTATTTCAAATGTTGGTACTGGAATTACATGTTTTCCTTCTACTCTTCTTGTTCTTCTTGCTTCTTCAATTTCTTCTTCTGTTGCCACATCTGAAATATTTATTATTTCTACAAATTCGTTTAGCCCTAAATTTGTTCTAATTTTTTCTACCATATTATCAGAAGTTCCAAGTATTAAAACGCTATCTGGTCTATATTTCATAAATGCTTTTTTTATTTCTAATGCATCTGCTTCATCTGTAAATAGTGCTTTTCTTATTGTTTCTATTTTTGTTGGAGCTTTTTTTGCAGACTCACCAGCAACTACCTTGGTATCGTTTATAAGCAATCCATCATCTATTATATATTTTATGTTTCTCTCAGCTGCAACCATTTGTGCCCTATAACTTTTACCTGTTCCAGATGGTCCTACAAATGCATATGTTTTTATTCTCGCTTCTATAAGTTTATCTATTATCATATTCATCACCTAAATAATTAATGAACAAATTATATCATTGAAAATAAAAAAAGTCGAGTTTTTACTCGACTTTTTTTATTTTATGATAACTCTTTTACTTTTACACTTCTTACATGATCTATTTTTTCCCATGTTGTGTTTGGTTTTATTAATGCTTTTATATTTATAAGTATCCATGAGCCTAAGAATAATGGGTAGCATAGTAGTCCTTTTAACATTGGTTTTATTTTTCTTTTATCCAATATCATTGCAAATGCTGCAGTAATTGGTGTTAATAGGAATGTTGCAAATACATATTTTCCAATATTCCATAATAATTCTGAACCTGTCATTCCATGTCCTGAGAATATGGCTACATTCAATAGTAGTAATGATAAAGTTATTACTAATAAAGGCATTCCCATTAGATAAAGTAATCCATCAAATGTAACTAATTTTTTATTTTTTATTGTATTTTTTGCTAATTTTTTTGTATATATTTTAAAACATTGGATATGTCCTACAGACCATCTCATTCTTTGTGACCAAGATTGTTTGAAATCTGTTGGTTGTTCATCATAAACCACTGCATCTGTTGCCCAACCTAATTTTCTTCCTTGGCACATATTGATTAATGAAAACTCTATATCTTCAGTTAAAGTTTGAGTATTCCATCCCTCTGGTTTTATAACATCAAACTTAACCATAAATCCTGTTCCATTTAGCAATGGTGAAAGTCCTACATTATATCTTGCTAAGTGGTAAAATCTGTGCATTGTCCAGTAGAACAATGCGTATCCTGCTGAAATCCAATTATCAGTAGGATTTTTTATATCTCTATATCCTTGAACAACTTCTTCACCTTGGCAAAGTTTTTTATTCATATTTTTTATAAAATCTGGCATTGCAATATTGTCTGCATCAAATACGCAAAAAGCATCATAATCAGCATTTTCTTCTATTTTTTGTTTTAAGAACCATTGCATTGCATATCCCTTTGTTTTTTTCGTAGCATCAAATCTTTCATATACAATTGCTCCTGCATCTTTTGCGATTTCTGCTGTATTATCTGTACAATTATCTGCAATAACATATATGTCCAATAATTCTTCTGGATAATCTTGAGCCTTTAAGCTTTCTATTAAATTTGCAATAACAGCTGCTTCATTGTGTGCTGGTATTATAGCCATAAATTTGTGCTTTTTGTTTGTTTTTAAAGGTTTATCTTTAAATTTTATTAAAGCACATACACTAATTCCAATATTATAAATCCAAAAAACTGTTATAATAAATACTATTGCTTGTTGCAATACATTTAAATATTTCATTTTTTTCTCCTTCTACTTATTATATGTATTTTGTTTTAATTTAATGTCCGTTTTTTATTATACTATATTATTACTTTTTTTGCAAATTTTTTCTAAAAAAATTAATATTTATTATAAAATTAGGCGACCATATTGGTCGCCCAATCTGTAATTAACTATTCTTCTGTTTGTTCTCCTATTTTCTTTAAGCTGATTTTGCCTTGGTTATCAATATCTAATACTTTTACTATTATTGTATCTCCAACAGAAAGAACATCTTCTACTTTTTCTATTCTTTCTTTTGATATTTTTGATATATGAAGTAATCCTTCTTTTCCTCCACCTAGGTCAACAAATGCTCCAAATGGCATTATTTTTGTTACTGTTCCTTCGTAGAATTCTCCTACTTCTATTTCTCTTACTATTTTTTCAATAATGCTGTATGCTTTTTTTGCCATTTCATTATCTGTGCCAGCAATAAATACTTGTCCATCTTCATCTATGTCAATTTTTACACCTGTTTCTTCAATGATTTTATTTATTGTTTTTCCACCTGATCCTATTACATCTTTAATTTTTTCTGGCTTAATTTTCATTGTCAACATTTTTGGTGCATATTTTGAAACTTCTGGTCTTGGAGCAGAAATTTGTTTTAACATTATTTCGTCTAATATATATTGTCTTGCTTTTCTAGTTCTTGCAAATGCTTCTTCTATAATTTTGTATGTTAAACCATCTACTTTAATATCTACTTGTATTGCTGTTATACCTTTTTCTGTTCCTGCTACTTTAAAGTCCATATCTCCAAAGAAATCTTCTAATCCTTGGATATCTGTAAGCATTACATAATCATCTGGATTATCTGGGTTTGAAACAAGTCCTGTGGAAATTCCTGCAACTGGTCTTTTAATTGGAACACCTGCATCCATTAATGCTAATGTACTTCCGCATATACTTGCTTGTGATGTTGAACCATTTGAGCTTACAACTTCAGATACAACTCTTATTGTATATGGGAATTCTTCTTTTGATGGAATTACTGGAACTAAAGCTTTTTCTGCTAATGCTCCATGTCCAATTTCTCTTCTACCTGGTCCACGAGATGTTTTTGCTTCTCCTGTACTATATCCTGGGAAATTATATTGGTGAATATATCTTTTTGATTTTTCTTCATCTAATCCATCTAGTATTTGTTCATCACTTGTCATACCTAGTGTTGCAATTGACATTACTTGAGTTTGTCCTCTTGTAAATACTGCACTACCATGTACTCTTGGAATTAATCCAACTTCACATGAAAGTGGTCTTATTTCGTCTATTGCTCTTCCATCTGGTCTTTTATGTTCATTGTAAATCATTGCTCTTACGCATTTTTTCTCTAATTTATATAAAGAATCTGCTAGATTTTGTTTTTCTTCCTCAGCTTTTTCTTCTCCATATTTTTCAACAAAGTATGCTTTTACGTCTTCAGCAATTTTGTCCATGTTGGCATCTCTAACTTCTTTATCAACTGCTTGTACATCTTTGTACATTCTATCATAGAATTCTTTTTCTATTTCCTCATAAATATCATGGTCAACTTCAAATGATTTATACTCAAATTTTGGTTTTCCAATTTCTTCTTTAATTTTTAAAATAAATTCACAAATTTTCTTAATTTCTTGATGTCCTGCCTTTATTGCTTCTAACATTATTTCATCAGGGATTTCATCTGCTCCTGCTTCTATCATTGCAACTTTTTCAATTGTTCCTGCAACTGTTAGTCTTAATGTACTTTTTGCTCTTTGTTCTAGTGTTGGGTTTATAACTATTTGTCCATCAACATATCCTACTTTTACTGCTGCTGTAGGTCCTCCAAATGGTATGTCTGATATTGAAAGTGCTGCTGATGCACCTATCATTGCACAAAAATCTGGCTCATTGTCTGGCTCTACAGATAATACTGTTGCAACAACTACTACATCGTTTCTGAAGTCTTTTGGGAATAGTGGTCTTATTGGTCTGTCTATTGCTCTTGATACAAGTATTGCTTTATCTGCTGCCTTTCCTTCTCTTCTTGTAAATCCTCCAGGGATTCTTCCTACTGCATACATTTTTTCTTCATAATCTACTGATAATGGGAAAAAGTCTATTCCTTCTTTTGGTTCTTTTGATGCTGTAACATTTACCATTACAGTTGTTTCTCCGTATCTTACTAATACGTGTCCATTAGCTAACCCTGCTAATTTTCCTGTTTCTATGCTTAAAGTTCTTCCTGCAAGTTCCATTGAATAAGATTTAAACATAATTAATTCCTCCTTAAATTTTTATATATTTCCAATTCACAGCTTATAAAAAAGGTTTAATATATATATTTGAAGTTTCCATTTTTTAAGGCGTTTAAGATAGTATAAATTCAAATTGTACTAGCACACTCTAACCTTCTAACAATAATAAATGAGTATGGTCGAACTCAATTTAAAATATATATATTAAACCTTTTTAGTAATACATTATGTTTGACTGTGAATGTTATACATTTTTAGATAAAAAGGCGGAAAATAGTATCCGCCTTTTTAATGTTTTATTTTCTTAAATTTAATTTTTCTACTACTTCTCTATATTTGTTTAAGTCTTTTTTAGCTAAGTAGTTTAGTAAGTTTCTTCTTTTACCTACCATTTGTAATAATCCTCTTCTAGAGTGATTATCTTTTTTGTGAACTTTTAAGTGTTCTGTTAATTCATTAATTCTTTCTGTTAAAAGAGCGATTTGAACTTCTGATGAACCAGTGTCGTTTTCTTCTCTTTTGAATTCATTAATGATTTCTTGTTTTCTTTCCTTTGTCATTTTTATTCCTCCTATTTCTAATATTGCCTCAAACTGAACATAAAGTCGGATATTCTTTAAGTTAAGTAAAAGGTTTGTTCTTTTTGAACGTATCTATTTTACTATAAATTTCCAAAATATGCAAGGGGTTTTAATTAGTTTTTACAATTTTCTTTATAGAAACATGCTAGATATACTAATTTAATAAATTGCCTCCTAATGTGAATGATAAAAGGCATATCTAATTAGATATGCCTTTTGGGAATACTGTGTTTTGTTGCTTTATGCCCAGTTCTTACCATACCATGAAAACAGCTTAAACGGTGCAAAGAATAATATCCACATTAATACTGTGATTGCAATAGCAATCAATATGAATTGGATTCTTTCTTCTTTTTTTACCACTGCTCCATATGCCAATGCGCACATTGCAATGATGTAAATAAATGTTATAACTGCGACGGCAACCAAACTAACCTGTGTGACCATGATGTAATCCTCCAAAAATATATATTGTCCACTCCCGTGGTACTTAAGTATATTATACCATAATTAACATAAAATTACAAATTTTCTAGAATTGTAGCCTAGTACAATCGCTAACAAATTCAGGTATTACTGTTTATTTTCTATATATTTTTTTGGACTATATAAAGCCATTATACTATATGTAACTAATAATAATATGCTATTTACTGAGAACGGTACTATTGATACAACTGAAAAATTTTCAGGCAAACGCCCTGTATCATATGCTAAACTTACCATTAGCATAAATGCCGTATTATATGTCAATAGTCCCGGAACTGCACAGGATAATCCATCATATATATTTGCTTTTTCTAGTTGCGTTTTATTTTTAAAAATTTTATCTATAAATTTACTAATTATAGACATTGCTGCTGTATTATTCGATACCATAATAACTGATAAAATTATAGTTAAAATAGCTATAAAATTAATTTTTATAGTATTATTGCAAACATTTACCTTTTTTTCAATTAAACTTTCTATTGTTTGCTCGGGTATGAAACCAATTAAAATATATAAAAAAATCCAAAAGATTACAACTCCAAAAACTCCTTCAATTCCATTGATAATACAACTTTTTTGGCTAAATATCTCTCCAATATTTATAAAACCACATACTAACGCTATACATATTGCAAATACATCACATACCAATAGAACAGAAACCATATCGTTTTTTTTAATTAATAGTACAATCATTAACAAAAAGGTCAACATCATTACTATAGGTTTTAATGAGTAATTGCTATATGTAAAATTTATTGATGAATCCGTTATTAATAAATGTCCTAGTATAATATAAATTATACTAGATAACACTAAGCACATTAAAGATACTTTCACTCTTTCTTTTAAAGCATCGCATAAATCCACTTTCATAGTACTTACCGAAATTATAGTTGTATCAGATATAGGTGATAGATTATCTCCGAAAAAACTTCCTGATACTATTGCACCTAATATTAATGCTGGATTACATTTTAGTGTTACTGTTAATGGAAGAAATATTGGGACTGCCATTGAAATTGTTCCTGTAGATGTCCCAATAAGAGTAGAAATTACACAGCAAATTATAAATATAATTGCTGGTAAAATTTTGGCATTCACACCAATTTTCATACAGAGTGTTAAAAAAGCACTTGAAATGCCTGAATCTTTCAGTATGTTAGATAATATTCCTGCTAACAAGAAAATAACAATGCAATTTAGTAATGTATTATTATTTAGATTTTCAACACACTTTTTTCCAAAGTTTTTTTTATCTTTTGCCAAAAGATATGCCAAAAATATCGAAAAGAAACCTCCTATCCAAAATGTCTTTAATGAGGCTTTTCTTTCAATAACCATAAATAATATACTAGCAATCAAAGAAATAATTGGTATAAATGCAACCATATCTCCAAAGTAAAATTCTTTTTTATTTTCTAATTTATCATTCATCTACTCCTCCTTCATCTTATTTTTATATTATAATTAAAGGAATTAGCAATTCTTCGTTTGTAATTCCTGCATGTTGGGACAAGAATTGTCTGCACTTTCTATTGCTCCTAAAGTATTTATCTGATATACCAAAAGCGACAAAATCTCCTATTGCATCTCTAAAATATTTATTTTCCTTTCCATCTCCAAATACTTTTTTTCTAATTATTTCGTCTTTATCATATAAAATAAAATCATTAGAAAAATTTCTATTAAAAATTTTCTTAAACTCCTCTTTCTTATCTTCTTTTACAAAAAATGCACATGCTCTTGACTCTATCGAGATATCCATTCTTAAGGTATCCAATAATTGAGGATAATCAGTAAGATATATTGGATTTGAATCAATATGTCCATGATCTGCAATGACTATTATAGTTGAATTGTTTATATTTTTCGATAGCAATTCTATATTATCATTTAATTCATTTATTACTTCATGGGTTTCTGTACTTCTTGTTCCTGTTTTATGCATAATTTCATCCGGATTATTGCAATACACATATGAAAAACTTTTTTTATGATTCTCGCAAATATATTTTACTCTTTCCATTGCTTCCTTAAATGAATTATATTTATTTTCCCCAAATGGAAATATTTTTTCAATATAAACATCTTTATTTTTATTACCTATTAATTCAAATATATTTGTATAATCTAACTTTGTTTTTGCTACATTGTATTTTTCTGCGTCTTCTTCTGAATCTTTTAATTTATTAGTAAATAATGTAACAATTTTATTTATGTCTTTAAAATAAACATCCCACCCAATCCATCCATGTTCAATTGGATTCATTCCACTCATCACTGTAGTTGTAGCTGCAACTGTGGTTGTTGGTATAACTGAAAAGATATCCTTTTTCTTGTTTTTTTTCAAAAAATCGTTTTCCTTTAAATGATAGTCTAATATTGAACTTCCTAATCCATCTAAAAGAATTAATATAATATGATTTATATTATCTTCTGATAATTTATCATCAATTTCTTTAATTGAGTTGTGAATCGTATTTACTTTATAGTAATTTAATATAGAATTACTTACATTACTTAAACAATTATTATAAATATTAAAATCAATATTATTCATAGGATTTCTCCTTTAAGATTATTTATATAATTCATCATTTTTTTTGCTTATAGTATCTATCTTTTTTATATCAAACTTTCCATCATCTTTGGCTATAATTTCAATCTGCCTTTTCCTTAAAGCCTTGAGTGCTATTTCTATGCCTTCTTTATTGTTTGTTTTGTAAGCTCTAACAAAATCTGCAATTAATTTTTTAGTTTGAGGGTCTTGATAAATAATTTTATCAATAATATCTTTATATTTTTTCTCCAATGCGTCTCTGGGGATTTCATATATTTCATCCAAATTTTGTACAAAATATTCACATAATAAACCTTTAAAAATCTTTTTATCCTGCTGAGAGAGATTTGGGAACATAGAGGAAATGTCATCATAAATTGTTTGCTTTTTTAATTGTTTTTGAGGGGACCAATAGATATATTCATAATCTGAATAGTCTTCATCATCTCTAAAGAGTCCTTCTCTATCTAATCTCTGTTCAATATCTGTAACTATTTCTAATATTGCACTTCTTCGTCTCATAATATCTTCTTTAGATATTTCTTCTATTTTCATACATTCTGCAATTTTAGCTTTAATGTTTTCAGGACAATACTGTAAATTTTCAATCATTGCCAGTTTCCATTTTGGATGTGGTGGATACCTATGGTTATAAACAAATAATAAATCCAACATATTTTCCATTCCTTGATTTAGTAATTCTTCTGCATTAAGCTCAAATCCTCTCTTAACTGCTTTGATAGGATTAATCTTTACACTCCAATTTATTCTTGACAATAAATGTGCTAAAAATTTTTTTCTATAGTAAGGTGTTAATTTTGTTTTTTCTTTAATTAGGTCTGTAATTTCTCCGTTTCTATCAAATATCACTTCTGAAGCATATGCATAGGCTTCTCTCTTGGTGTCAGCCCATTCACATTTTCTTTCTTCGCTCAATATTTGCTGATGTAAATTTACTTCCATAATATTTTCATTTCCATTTTCATCAACTACAGGGATATAAAAAGAAAATGGTTGGAGCCAAGTCGGTAAGTTATTTTGTTCAGTATTTATAAAAATTCCTAAATCAATATCTGAAAATTCGTCTATAAAATCTTTATAATCAGTATTTGCCAATCCTCCTAAATAAACAATTCCTTCCACTTCAGGGTGTTCCATTAATTTTGATGTAAAATCTTTTATTCTTTCCCTAATTCTTGATTTTATATTTTTTGTTTTTATGTCCTGAATCATATATTAAACCCCTTTTATCTCGACTTTTAATGCCTTTATTCCTGATTTTTCTTTTTGATATTTAGTTATTCACTATGTCTTGTATTATACTGCTTTTTTCTGTTTCTTCTTTTTTCTCTGGTGGTTTATATGTTTCTTCTAATTGTTTTATTAGGGATTGTAGTTTTGCCATGTCTCTTCCTATCATTTCCCAGTTGTTGCTTTGGTTTGATTCTTCTAAGTTTTTATTTGCTTTTATTATTTCTGAAATTAGTGCATCTAGGTCATTTGATTCTATTTCTATGCTTACCGCTTCTTGTGATAATAAGTTATTTAGTGCATCGTTTAAGTTGTTTCCAATTGAAGCTTTGTTTCCAGACGCCACTACAACCTTTTTAAGAATTGGCACTGGTTCCTGATTTTTTTCATTTAACATTAGTTGGTAAATTGGCTCAACATATAGCAATGTGTTATTAATTGGTACTACAATTATATTTTTAGTTATTTTACTTCCAGTAACATTTAGTGCTTCTATTTCTTTGGATATTTTCTCATCTTGTTCTATTAATGCATCTAATTGTATTGTTCCAAGAATTGCTGTATCTGAGTTAAATTTATAAACTGCTAGTTTTGATTCTTGAGATTCACTATCATAAGTTCCAACTAAATATGAATTTATGTTTTGTTTTCCTCTAATGGTATATGGTACTACAAGTCCTAATTCTGCATCTTGGTTATTAACTGTTTTTACCATTGTATAATAGCTATCTATTTGTGTTCCATTTAAGCTTGTAACTTTACTTGTATTTTCTGTTGCAATTGTCCAAATATCATCTGCTCTATATAGAACCTCTGCTTGTACATCATGATATATTTCTAGCACTTCAGCTTGTACATCATAAAGAAATTTAGGATATGTTATATGTTTAGCTATATCTTCTGGTAATTTTTCGTCTGGTGCTTCAAATAATTCAGAATACATTTTCCAGTATGCCATAACTATTGGGTCTGTTCTATCTGTTATATAGAATTTCATTGTTCCGTCATAAGCATTTATTAATACTTTAACAGAATTTCTAATATAATTAACTTCTCGAGTAGTTCCATCTGAAAATTTAATATTTGTTTTTTGTGAATATGGATAAGAGTCAGACACTGTATATGCATCCAATACCCAAACAAGTTCGCCATCGTCTGTTACTACCATATATGGTTCTTCATCATATGTTAAATATGGCATAACTGTTTTGGCTCTTTGTATTATATTTCTACTTGTTATTATTGAGCTATTTCCATTTGTATCCTCAGAAAAAGCAAGTTTTAAATTTCCTTCTTTTATTCCTAATATTAATCTATCTAAGAAGTTTAAAGTTAGTCCAGCTTTTCCAGCATAAGTATTGTAGCTATTTGTTGTACTTGTTAATGGATAGTCATATTCCACTGTTTTGTTTTTATTTATCACTATACTTGTATTTGTTTGCATTCCAAAATAAATTCTTGGTTGTGTTAATATTATTCCATCATTTGTTTCAATAAATCCGCTTTTTATATAGTCTAAATTTCCTGACTCCTCTGTCTTTGAAGCAGATGTAACAATTACACCATAACCATGAGTATATTCATAAGTTTTTGAATTATATGTTCTTGTTTCATTGCTTAATATTTCTCTTGGACTTACATATACTAATGTTCTTTCACCATCTATTTCATATAATCCAACCTTTGTATTTTTATATGTGTAATATCCCAAGTTTGTTTGATATTCTTCCAAATGTGTTAAAACAGTGTCTTTGCTTAATATATTTACATTATTAACTACATCTTTGTTTTGTGCTATATCCTCAGTTGTTATTGTTCCACTGTTTTCAAGCTCTATTTCTTTTGTGTTTATGTTGTAGGCATTTTTTGTGTATTTTATACTATAACCTATATATTCTTTTTCTTTGTCTAGTTCATCAGAATTTACATATATTAAATCTACTCCAACCATGAATAAAAATAATAGAATTAAATATGCTGGAATAATTGCAATTGTTATATTCATCTTTTTATATTTATGTTGTTTGAAATATACCAAAGCAAACACTAAACAAATTAAGATTAATACTGCGAAAAATCTATATCCCCATACTTTAACTGTAACATCTACTAAACCTGCTCCGGTTAGTTCAATGTTTTCACCTATAGTTATATATTTTTCTAACACTATGTCTTGAACTTTCATTATAATAAAAATTGAAGATAATACAACTATAGCGACGATGCTTACTATTAATTGTTTAATAAATGTACTCTTTTTTAGAGTTTCCATGTTGATTCCTTCGTCAAAGAATTTATTAAAAACAATAATATAATATGCTGCAACATATAATGTTAAAATAGCAACTAGTCCTATTAAATATAAAACCATAGTTTCTATAAATGGCTTTTGAAATACGAAATACCCAATATCTAAATTGAAAATTGGATCTGTTTCAGCAAACAAAGTGCTATTAAATAATAGAATTGCTTTTTGTGTAATTGTCTTAGTTACAAATAGTCCAGCAATTATACCAAATAATAATGAAATAGATTTGTTTGGTAACTTTGGCATTTCTTTTTTGTCTTCTTCAAAAAATCTTTTTAGCCCTTTTTTTATAATCACAGTTGTAATGTATGTAGCACTATATGATATGGCAAATCCACATATAAAAACTATAATCTTTTGTTTAAGATTTTCCTTAAATATTTCTACATATTTTTCGCCTATTCCTAATATGTGTAAGTATTCTCCCCTTATTGAAACATACATAACTAAGGAAAATATTATTAGTAGTAGTGTAACAAATATTTTTCTTTTTTTGTTTTTCATTTTAACCTCCTATATAATAGCATTTACAAAATCCTGAGAATTGAAAATTTCCATGTCATCTATTTTTTCTCCAACTCCTATAAATTTAACAGGTATTTTGTTTTCATGTACTATCCCAATTACTACTCCGCCTTTTGCCGTTCCATCAAGCTTTGTAAGTACCAAGCCAGTTATATTTACTATTTCTTTAAAAGCTTTTACTTGTTCTATTGCATTTTGACCAGTTGTTCCGTCTATTACCATTAAGGTTTCATTTGATGCTTCTGGTAATTCTTTCAAAATAACTTTATTTATTTTTAAAAGCTCGTCCATTAAATATTTTTTATTATGAAGCCTTCCTGCTGTATCACAAATTAAAACATCTGCATTTGTCTCTTTTGCTTTTTTTATGGCATCATATGCAACAGATGCTGGGTCTGCTCCTTCTTCTTTTTTTACAATATCAACATTAGCTCTTTTTGCCCAAATTTCAAGTTGCTCAACAGCAGCTGCTCTAAATGTATCTGCTGCTGCAACTATAACTTTTTTTCCTTCTAACCTTAATTTGTTTGCAATTTTTCCTATTGTAGTAGTTTTTCCAACTCCATTTACTCCAACAACTAATATTATTGATGGTGTAGTGTCTAATTTTAATGAGTTATCTACTTCATCTAAGATTTCTTGCATTTCTTCTTTTAATGCTTTTTTTACTCCCTCTTCATCATTAATTTTTTCCTTTTTTATTCTTTCTCTTAAGTTTGAAATTATTTCAGTTGATGTTTCTACTCCTATATCTGACATTATTAAAATTTCTTCTAGTTCTTCTAAAAGTTCTTCATCAACTTTTCTAAAACTACTAAATACATTGTTTATTTTTTCATTTAAATTGTCCCTTGTTTTTCCTAAACCATTTTTTAATTTATCAAAAAATCCCATTTCCCTTCACCTCATTTGTTTTGATGTTAGCTATTTTATCATATATTATAAAAAAAAACAACCCGAAGGTTGTTTTTTGAATGGCTATAAATATAGCCTTATATTTTAGTAATGTACATTCCTTATGCCCTAATGTGCAATTATTTATAAATAACAATAGTATCAAGATAAATTCTACCTGATCCTCCATAGTGTTCTCCTGTATTAACTACTTTTTAAGTGTTCCAGATTTTCCTGTTATAGTTCCTTTTTGTTTTTATAGTATAACCATTATTAAAATTATTTCTATATTTTCATTATACAGTAGTTCTTCAAAGTTTGTTAATAGACAGTTTCATATTAAAAAAATTGTTTTTTTATACATTATATATTACCCATTTGTCTTTTATTTCTACAGATTTGTAGTTTCTGTCTTTTATTTCTTCTGGTGCATCTTCTATTTTTCCTTTATATAATAACTCTCCTTCTTCATATACTTCTATATTTAATAATCTACTTTCTCTTATTTTTCCATACATATAATTCACTCCTTTTATTAGTAAAAGCAAGTCCTGCCATTAGATTTACCTATGGTAGGTTTCTCCTTTTGATATTTTAAATGCTCTAAATATCTGTTCTAGTAGAAATACTCGTATTAGTTGATGTGGAAATGTCATTTTTGAGAAACATATACTTTCATTAGAAATATCTATTATTTCCTTAGTTAGCCCTAGTGTTCCACCTATTATAAATGTAATTGAGCTATTTAAGTTTAGTGAAATGTCTTCTAATTTTTTAGAAAACTCTTCTGATGAAATTTCTTTTCCTTTTAAATCCAAAGAAATTATATAAGAGTCTTTTTTTAAATGAGCTATAACATTCTTACATTCTTTTTGTTTAATACTTTCTTCTAAAGTTGCATTTAAATTATTAGGTAATTTTTCATCTGGTAATTCTATTATATTAAGGTTACAGTACTTAGACAGTCTTTTTGAGTATTCTGTGATTGCATCTTTTAAATAATTTTCTTTTATTTTTCCAGTACATATTATATTTATAGTTAGCATAGTTAGTCTCCTTATAAGCATCAAATTTGCTTTTTTGCAAAAATTATGTTATTATATATGTATATATCCTAGCGGATTTTTTATATAAATTTATTCCTTTTTCCTGGAGCTAATCCAGTTAGTATACATTAAAAATTTACATAATAGAAAGAGAGAAGAAAAAATGTTGGTTATCATTTACATCATTAGCGTAGTTTTTGGCTTTGTAAACTTTGTACAGTTTACCCGTGGAGAGCAAATCCTCGGAAAGTTCATGCTAAAAGCATTTTTTGCTTTTGTATTGGCTTTGGCTTTTTGTTTCTTCCGGTATAAGGGCTTTGTGAGTGGTGAAATCAAATTTACCGTTATGCGCCTTTTTGCAATGTTCCTCTTATTATCTTTTCACATAACCCTTTGGCTGAATATTTTTGAAGAAACATTCTCCGTGTTTATTGAGAAATTTGGTTGCTTGACCCTTGTAGCTTTTATATCTTCTTGTGCATGCTGGCTGTGTCTTTCAACTATGTTTTAATAACCAGCCTTCCCCATCCAAGAATTTTGGATGGGGAATTTTTATTCTGCCTTAACTCTATCCTTACCTAATATTTCCTCAAATTGTTCAAGTATTTCGTTATTTATGTATATTGTCCCACATGGTTTGTATTCACCATTGTCTAATACTTGTACTGCTATGTTACTCTTTTCTCCACTAAAAAATCTTATTGCTCCTCGTAGTTTTGCCTTTTGTTCTTCTTCTAAATTTGTTATATCTAAAGTAAGCATTTTAGCTCTACTAACTGTATTTTCTACCTTATTTTCATTTCTAGTAATTTCATTTTCAGTTAGTTCTCTTATATTGTTTGCTACTATTTTAATGTCTTCATCTTCTCTTACGCTAAGTCTTCCTTCAACAATTACTATGTTTTCATCTAGTAATATTCCATTTGCTCTGCCATAGCAACTATCAAATACTATTATTTCACAAGGACCATATAAATCTTCTACTGTTACAAATGCCATTATTGTATTATTTTTTGTATATTTCTTTTTTACAGAAGTTACAATTCCTGCAAATTTTACAGGTTTTCCATCCATGGTTGTTATATCAAAGTTTGGGTCTTCAATTTCTTGTAATTCTGCCATTTTTAAAGTGTCTATTGTTGCAACTTTTTTTATCAAATTTTTATATTTTTCAAGCGGATGACCAGATATGTATATTCCTAGCATTTCTTTTTCCATTGATAAAATTTCTTTTTCGCTATATTCTGGAAGTGTTGTAAATGTATATTTGTTTTCTTCTATGGTTTTATCTTCTGTTACAATATCAAATAATGTTACTTGCCCTTTCATACTTTTTTTGTTTGCATTATTTATTGTGTCTAGAATTCTTTCAAATGAAGCCATAAGTGTTGCTCTTGTTTGCCCTAACTCATCAAAGGCACCTGCTTTTATTAAGCTTTCTATACATTTTTTGTTTACTGCTTCCCCAGATATTCTTTCACAAAAATCTGTAAAGCTTTTATATTCTCCATTTTTCTTTCTTTCCTCAACTATTGCATCTACTGCCCCTATTCCAACATTTTTAACACTGCCTAATCCAAATCTTATATCATTTCCATATACTGCAAATTTTGTGTAGCTTTTATTAATGCTTGGGTTTAATATTTTTATTCCAATTCTTCTACATTCATCTATATATTCTGGCACTTTATCTAAGTTGCCCAAAAAGCTATTAAGTGTTGCTGCCATAAATTCTGTAGGGTAATATGTTTTTAAATATGCTGTTCTATAAGATACAACTGCATATGCTGCTGCATGAGATTTGTTAAATGCATATTTTGCGAATTCTGCCATTTCGTCGAATATTTTATTTGCGCTTGCTTCATCTATTCCATTTCTAACACATCCAGGAATAATTACATTGCCGTTTTCATCTGTTTGGCCATGTATAAAGTATTCTCTTTCTTTTGCCATTACATCTAATTTTTTCTTACCCATGGCTCTACGAACTAAGTCGGCTCTGCCTAGTGAGTAACCTGCTAAGTCTCTTACTATTTGCATAACCTGTTCTTGGTATACCATACAGCCATATGTTACATTTAAAATTGGCTCTAGTGCTGGATGAGTATAAATTACATGTTCAGGATTTAGCTTGTTTTGAATATATCTTGGGATTTGATCCATTGGTCCAGGTCTGTAAAGTGAAACTCCGGCAATTATATCTTCTAAGCTGTCTGGTTTTAGTTCCTTCATAAAGTTTTTCATGCCTTGACTTTCAAATTGGAATACTCCTGATGTATTTCCTGCTTGCCATGTTTCTTTAAACACTTTTGGGTCATTCATATTTTGGTCAAATTCTACATCTATACCTCTAGTTTTTTTAACATATTTGATTGCATCTGCTATAACTGTTAAAGTTCTAAGTCCTAGGAAGTCCATTTTTAACAAGCCTAATTCTTCTAGTGTTGTCATTATAAATTCTGTTGTTATATTTCCTTCATTTACATATAAAGGGACATATTCTATAACTGGGTCTTTTGTAATAACTACTCCACACGCATGTGTTGATGCCTGCCTTGGCATTCCTTCTAGTCCCATTGCAATATCTAATATTTTCTTAGTTTGTTCATCATTTTCATATAAGTTTGCTAGTTCTCTATTTTGCTCTAATGCTTTATTTATTGTTATATGTAATTCATTTGGTATCATTTTGGCAAGCTTATCTACTTCTGCATATGGCACATCTAAGGCACGTCCAACATCTCTTATTACCATTCTTGCAGCCATTGTTCCAAATGTTATAATTTGGGAAACATGGTCTCTTCCATATTTTCTACAAACATAGTCTATAACTTCTGGTCTTCTTTCATAGCAGAAATCAACATCAAAGTCTGGCATGCTTATTCTTTCTGGATTTAAAAATCTTTCAAAAAGTAAGTTATATTTTATTGGGTCTATGTCTGTTATTCCTACAGCATATGCTACTATTGAACCTGCACCAGACCCACGCCCTGGTCCTACAGATATATTTTGTGATTTTGCATAATTTATAAAATCCCATACAATAAGGTAATAGTCAACATACCCCATTTTTTCTATAACAGATAGCTCATATTCTACTCTATCTGTTACTTCTTTAGATGGATTTTCTCCATACCTTTTCTTTATACCATCATAGCAAAGTTTTTCAAAATATTCTGTATGTGTTTTAAATTCTGGTGGCACATCATAGTTTGGAAGTTTTGTATTTCCGAATTCAAAATCAAAGTTGCATTTTTCGGCTATTTTTACTGTGTTTTCTATTGCTTCTGGAATATTCTTAAAATAGTCCAACATTTCTTCTGGTGATTTTACATAGAATTCGTCAACTCCCATCCTCATTCTATCTGTGTCACTCATCTTTTTGCCAGTTTGTATACAAAGCAAAACCTCTTGATTATATGCATCTTCTTTTCTTAAATAGTGTGCATCATTTGTTGCAACAAGAGGAATATTTAATTCTCTACTTAGTTCAATTAGTTTTTGATTTGCTTTTACTTGTTCTGGTAACCCATTTGGTTGTACTTCTAAATAATAATCTTCTCCAAATAAATTTTTATGCCATAAAGCAACCTTTTTTGCTTCCTCCATATCGTCTTTTAGAATTGCTTTATTTACACTTCCAGCTAAACATGCACTTAAGCATATTAATCCTTCATGATATTGTTCTAATATTTCTAAATCTATTCTTGGTTTATAGTAAAAGCCTTCTGTAAATCCTTTTGATACTAAATGAGATAGGTTTTTATATCCGACTTCATTTTTTGCAAGCAAAATTAGATGTGAGTATTTATTGTCTATTCCTGGCTCTTTATCGAATCTACTTCTTGGTGCCACATAAACCTCACATCCTATAATAGGCTTTATTCCAACTTTTTTACACTCTTTATAAAAATCAACTACGCCAAACATTACTCCATGGTCTGTAATTGCAATTGCATCCATTCCAAGCTCTTTTGCTCTTGCTGGTAATTCTTTTACTTTGTTTGCTCCGTCTAGTAAACTAAATTCACTGTGAACATGTAGGTGTACAAAATTTGGCATGATTTTTTTCTCCTTTAAATATTAGTTTTATTAAATTTATTCTCTATTTATTTGTGCTTGTACTGCTGTTATTGCAACTACTCCAGCTATGTCTTCTGCTTTACAGCCTCTTGATAAGTCGTTTACTGGTTTTGCTATTCCTTGGCATATTGGGCCATATGCTTCTGCTTTTCCTAGTCTTTCTACTAGTTTATATCCTATATTTCCTGCCTCTAATTCTGGGAAAATTAATACATTTGCATGACCTGCTACCTTACTTTCTGGTGCTTTACTTTTAGCGATTTCTGGAACAATTGCTGCATCTAATTGCATTTCTCCATCTAGCATTAATTCTGAAGCGTTTTTTTTTGCTATTTTTGTTGCTTCTTGTACTTTTGTTACTTCCTCTGCTTTTGCACTACCCATTGTAGAATATGAAAGCATTGCAACTTTTGCTTTTGCACCTACTAAGTTTTCAAAACTTCTTGCTGTAGATAATGCTATTTGAGCTAATTCTTCACTATTTGGATTTTGGTTTAAACCACAGTCTCCAAAGAAAAATAAACCGTTTTCTCCAAATTCACAATTTGGAACATCCATTGCTGCAAAAGTAGATACTAATTTTGTTCCTGGTGCTGTTTTTATTATTTGAAGTGCTGGTCTTAAAGTATCTGCTGTTGAATGTGCCGCACCTGATACTAACCCATCTGCTTCATCTAATTTTACCATCATCATTCCATAGTAAACTGGATTTAATATTAGCTCTTCTGCTTGTTCTTTAGTCATTCCTTTTGCTTTTCTTAATTCATAAAGAGTATTTGCATATTCTTCTTTCTTTTCTGATTTTTCTGGATTTATTATTTTTGTGTTTCCAATGTTAATATTATTTTCTTTTAAAAGTTTATTTACTTCTGCTTCGTTTCCGATAAGTACAACTTTTGCAAATTTTTCTTTATTAATTATTTCAGTTGCTTTTAAAACTCTTATATCTGTTGCTTCTGGTAATACTATTGTTTTTATATCTTTACTTGCTTTTTCTTTGATTATTTCAATAAAATTCATCTTTGTAATCACTCTTTCTAAAATTATTTATTTTATTGCTATATATTATAAAAATGTGTTGCCTCTAGATCTGCCTCATGTAATAACAATGCAAATGGATATTTTGAAAAGGCTTGTCCCAATGTTCCATATACTTCTTTTGGTTCTGAAAATCCCATGTGCCAACGTATACCGTATTTTTCATTGTTTGTTAGTTTTATGTATTCAGTAAGCATCATTACTGATTTTTCTCCGTGTCCATAAGGGATAGTGTCTTCAATTGTATAATATGGGACCTTTTCCCAAACTCCTAAGCTATTTTTTGTATTTCTATAATCTATTTTATAAAAATTCGTTTTGCATATATCATGTAATAATGCTGATATTATGATACTTTCTTCTGGAATATCTAACCCAGCTATTTTTACTTTTTCTTTTAAGATTTCATATACTTTAAAACTGTGTTCTGCAAGCCCTCCTTCATGGGCGCCATGAAATCTTGTGCTTGCTGGAGCTCTAAAGAAATCCGATTTTTCTAAGAATTCTATTAATCCGTCCATTCCTTCTCTATTTGTTGATTTTAATAATTCAATTATTTGTTCTTTCATTAGTTTTTCTCCTTTACAATATCTCTATTTTATATCTAATTTTTTTATTAATTCTTTAAATGCTTTTTCTCTATGAGTGTGTTCTTTTTCTTCATCTGTTAAATCGTTCATTACTTTGGTGTTTCCTTCTGGAATAAATACTGGGCAAAATGTTAGTCCTCCCATTGTTCCAATTTTTTCTGCTATACTGCCTTTGGTTATTCCTTTGGCTACTACTTTTTCTCCATTTGGTAATAAAGCTGTTAAAACACATACAAATTGTGCTTTTCTTTTTTCTTGTGGTATATCCTTCATTTCGTCCATTAATTTATTTAATGTAACTGCTTGTGGTGCATGGTCTCCTGCATATCTTGCACTATGCACGCCTGGTCTACCATTTAATCCGTCTACACAAAGCCCTGCATCGTCTGTTATTATAATTTCGTTTATATTATTTTTATTACAAAATTCTTTTACTGCATTTGCTTTTATTAGTGAATTTTCTTCAAATGTTGTTCCATTTTCATCTATTTCTGTATTAAAACCTATGTCTTTTAGTGAAAGTATTTCGGCTTCTATTTTGTGGTTTTTAAATAATTTTTTGATTTCGGCTATTTTGTTTACATTGCTTGTTCCATATATTATTTTCATGTTTATTCTCCTTAAGGCACCTGTGGGCAGGTGCCCCTACATTTTTGATCAATATTGTATTCCCCACACTACTAGATGTTTTGCTGGTTTTCCGCATACAATACATTTGTCGTCTATATGTTCGTGGTTTTCTAGAATACATCTTGATTTTGTTCCTTTTATTTCTTTCATTTTCAGTTCACATTCTTCGTCTCCGCACCACATTGCTTTTATGAATCCTGGTTTTGTATTCATTATTTGTTCTACTTCTTCTAATTTATGGCATTCATATGTTAATTCTTCTCTTCTTTTTAGAGCATTGTTATAAAGGTTTTCTTGTATTGTATCTAATAGTTTTTTAGTATATTCTACAACATTTACATCTAAGTTTTCTACTATTTTTTCTCTAGTATCTCTTCTTGCAAATGTTATTTTATTTTCTGCTAAATCTCTTTCTCCTATTTCAATTCTTACTGGTATTCCGTTTACTTCTGCTTCTGCGAATTTAAATCCTGGAGATTTTTCTGAATTATCTACATAAGCAGTAATTCCTGCATCTAATAACTCTTTACAGTATTTATCACAAAGTTCAAAAACTTTTTCAGATTTTCCAATTGGTACAAGTACTACTTGTCTTGGTGCTATTTTAGGTGGCAAAATTAAACCATTATCATCACTATGTACCATTATTAATCCACCAATCATTCTTGTTGAAACTCCCCAAGATGTTTGGTGTGCATATGCTTTTTCATTATTTCTATCTGAGAATGAAATATCATAAGCTTTAGAGAATTTTTGTCCAAAATAGTGACTCGTTCCAGATTGAAGAGCTACACCATTATACATTAAAGCTTCTATTGTAAGAGTATATTCTGCTCCTGCAAATTTTTCTTTTTCTGTTTTTCTACCTGTTATAACTGGAATTGCCAAATATTCTTCAAAAAATCTTTTATATACATTTAACATGTTATATGTTTCTTCTTCAGCTTCTTCAGCTGTTTCATGGATTGTATGTCCTTCTTGCCATAAGAATTCTCTGCTTCTTAAGAATGGTCTTGTTTCTTTTTCCCATCTTAATACATTACACCATTGATTATATTTTATTGGTAAATCTCTATATGATGTTACTATTGAACTATAATAGTCACTAAACAAAGTTTCAGAAGTTGGCCTAATACACATTCTTTCTTCTAATTCTTTTTGTCCACCCATTGTAACCCAAGCAACTTCTGGAGCAAATCCATTTATTAGTTCTCCTTCTTTTCTCATTAGGTTTTCTGGTATAAGCATTGGCATGCAAACATTTTGGTGACCTGTTTCTTTAAACATTCTATCTAGTGTTTTTTGCATTTGTTCCCATATTGCATAGCCATTTGGTTCTATTACTATACATCCTTTTACATTTGAATATGATGCTAGTCTTGCTGCTTTTACTATGTCTGTATACCATGCTGCAAAATCTACATCTCTACTTGTAATTGATTTGTTCTTCATAAAATTCTCTCCTTTTTTATATGGAGCACACTGTGCTCCGCTTTTCATAAACTACTCAGTACTATCAAATTTTTCTTATATTATCATTTCTATTTTTTATGTCAATATCCTCTATATGAGTGGGTTGTGCACGATTTTGGTAAATTGTCAACCCAGAATATTTCTTCATAAGTGCTCCAGCAACGTGGTGTTGCAATCATTCCTGTTGATTTACATACTTTATATGTTTCTACTCCATCTGGCATTTTAAATGTTGCCTCAGGAAGTCCTTCGTGTATTCTTGACATTGCTCCTGCCCATAATAGACCTGCTGGATTTGTAGCACCATATCGAACTGTTTCATTATAGTCATAGCCAAACCATGTAGCAGCAGTATAGTATGGAGTAAATCCACATAGCCATCTATCATAGTCTTTATCTGTTGTTCCTGTTTTGGCTGCAACATCTATTCCTGATATTGCACAGTTTTTTGCTGTTCCTCTACTTCCTACTACTGGTTGCATAAGTAGATTTTGAAGTACATAGGCATTTGGTTCTGTAAATACTCTGCGTTTCTCTTGATTTGCTTGCAAAACTACATTTCCTTTAGAATCAACAACTTTAGTATAAAAAGTAGGTTCTATGTATGTTCCACCATTAGCTATAGTTGCATATGCTCCTGCCATTTCTAATGGACTTATTCCTAAATCTAGTCCTCCAATTGCTAATGCTAGGTCATTGTCTTTTTCAGTTAAGGTTGTTATACCCATCTTTTTTAGGTATTCCTTTGATTTATCTGTTGTTAATTCTTGCATAATTTTTACAAATGGTATGTTCTGAGAAGTTTCTAGTGCTTGTCTAACTGTAATCTTTCCTCTATAATAATTATAATTTTTTGGTGTATAAGATTCTCCTGTTTTTAATGTAAAAGTAGTTCTTACATCACTATATATTGAAGCAGCAATAATAATTCTTTCTTGCATTGCAGGACCAACAACAGCTATTGGTTTCATTGAAGATCCTGTTTGTCTTGGACTTTGTGTTGCTCTGTTTAGTCCCCTTGATACTGTTTTTTCTCCAAGTCCACCTACACATCCTACAACAAATCCATTTGTATGGTCTATTACTACCATTGCTGCTTGTGTAGTTTCTCCTTCTCTGCTTAATGATGGTTGCATAAATTGAGGATTATTAAAGTCTTGTTCTAATATGCTTTGTATATTAGAATTTTGTGTTGTATATATTGTAAATCCTCCTGAATACAAATAACTTTTTGCCATTGGTATTGAAAGATTATTTTGTTCAGCAACTTCTTCAATAATTTGATTTAGTGCTGCATCTGTGTGGTATGAATATACTGTATTTACTTCATTTCCTTTTTCAAATTTCAAACCTCTATTAGTTTCAGCAAATGCTTTATTATATTCCATTTGTGATATAGCACCTGTTTCAAGCATTTTTTTTAGAACAATTATTGTCCTGTTTTTTATAGTTTCTCCATTGTCTGTACCATCAAACGGGTTGTAAAGGTTTGGTGAATGTGTAATTCCTGCTAAATATGCACATTCTGAAAGTGTAAGCTCAGAAGCACTTTTGTTAAAATAATACTGTGACCCTAATTCTACTCCATATACATCTGAACCAACAAATATAATGTTTAAATATTTCTCTAATATTTCATCTTTTGAATATCTTTGCTCTAATTCGTATGCAAGTATCCATTCTCTTACTTTTCTATCAACTGTATCTTCTCTATCATTTGTTACATTTTTTACTAATTGTTGTGTTATTGTACTTCCTCCAAATGATGAATACCCATCATTTTTTATATAGGTTATAATTGCTCTAGCAGTCCTTCTTATATCTATTCCATAGTGTTCCTTAAATCTTTCATCTTCAATAGCTATGTATGCTTTAGGTAGATAGTCCGGCATTTCACTTAATGTAATTATTTCTCTTTTTTCGTCTCCATTTAGAGTTGCTAAATAGTTGCCATCAATATCTAAAATAACTGAATTAGCATAATCAATATCTACTCCTAACATTAATTTTTCAATATCTTCACCCATTGTAGAATATATGTCCTTTAGGTATAAAAAAGCTAGTGTTTCTGCTACAAGTACTCCTATTAATAGTAATATTATTAAAATAAGTATTAATTTTAATAATATTACAAATGCTTTTCTTAATCTATGTTTTTTCTTCTTTTTTATTACATATGTTATCGGTTGTTTACTCATATATATTTTTACCTCATATATTATAAACTTAATAAATGTGTTGCTATTTGAAAATAAATTATTAAACTTAAGGCATCTATTATTGTAGTTATTATTGGGCTTGCCATAACCGCTGGGTCTAAGTGTATTTTCTTTACTAATATTGGTAATGAGCATCCTACTATTTTTGAAATTATTATAGTTACAAACAATGTTGAACTTACTACCATTGCAACTTGGAATGTTACTTTATCTATTAACATTAGTTTTACAATAGTTACTATTGCAAGTGAAATGCCACAAAGTATTGCAACTCTAAATTCTTTCCAAATAACTTTAAAAATATCTTTAAATTCAATATCTCCTAATGATAAACTACGGATTATTGTAACACTTGCTTGTCCTCCAGTGTTGCCTGCGGTATCCATAAGCATTGGTATAAAAGATGTCAAAATCACATAAGAAGTTAATGCTTGCTCATAATTTTGAATTATCTTTCCAGTGAAAGTGGCTGAAAGCATAAGTATCATAAGCCAAGGTATTCTTGCTTTCCATGTTTCAAAGACTCCTGTTTTTAAATATGATTTTTTGCTTATTGGGTTAATGGCTGCCATTTTTTTAATATCTTCTGTATTTTCTTCTTGCAATACATCCATGATATCGTCAATTGTCACAATTCCAACCATTCTATCTTCACTATCAACTACTGGCATTGATGTTAAATCATATTTTTGAAACATTTTTGCTACTTCTTCTTGGTCTTCTGTTGTTCTACAAGATATTACATTTTTTTGTACAATATCCTTTATCAAGTCATTGTCATTTGCACATATAATATCTTTTAAATGAATGTATCCAATTAGCTTTCTTTCTGCATTTACAACAAAGCAAGTATTTATTGTCTCATAATATTCAATTTCTTTTCTTAACTTTTCAATTGCTTGTTTTATTGTAAGATCTTCTTTTAATTCCGCATATTCAACAGTCATTATACTTCCTGCAGAATTTTCTGGATAGTTAAGTAATTTATTTATATCATTTCTTGTATCTGATGTACATTTTTTTAATAATCTTTTAACTACATTTGCTGGCATTTCTTCAAGTAAGTCAGTAGCATCATCAGCATACATTTCATCTATAAGTGAAACCGCATCTTTATCACTTAATAGACTTATTATTTCAGTTTCCTGTTCTACTGGTAGATATGCAAATACATCTGCTGCTTTATCCTTGTTTATTAATCTAAATACTTTTATAATTTCATTTGGTTCTATGTCTTCTAATAATTCTGCTACGTCTGAACTGTTTAGTTCGTCTAATTCTAGTTTTGCTTCTTTATAGTTTTTTTCTTCAAGTAAGTTTTTCACTCTTTCTAGCATAATAAACCTCCATTATTGATAATATTAAATTAAATTTTAAGTTACTTTTCGGACTCGGTGGTTCCATACTATCACCTCTTTTTGGTTTATTTTCTAACTAAAATATTATACCATATGTTTCCAACATTGTTCAAGATTATAAGAAGTATTTTTTTAATATTATTCTTTTGTTTTTTTGTCAACTTTTTATGGCATTTTTTAAAATTACATGTGTTTTAAATCTAGCTAAAATTCAAAAATCAAGGACAGGTTATTTATGTACCTTTATAGAAGATGTAAAAATAACCTGTCCTTTTATATACTAACCAATGTTAATGGCAGGGATAAATCCCTGCCATTACAAGTTATAATTTATTGTTTCTTATGCTCTTGGATGTTTTATTGCTGCTTGTGCTGCTGCTAAACGAGCAATTGGAACTCTAAATGGTGAGCAAGATACATATGTTAATCCTACTTCGTGGCAGAATTCAACACTTGATGGCTCTCCACCGTGTTCTCCACATATACCAAGTTTAATATTTGGTCTTGTAGTTCTTCCTAAATCAACTGCCATTTTTATTAATTTTCCAACACCATCTTGGTCAATTTTTGCAAATGGGTCTGATTCATATATTTTGTTTGCATAGTAATCTCCTAAGAATTTACCTGCATCATCACGGCTAAATCCAAATG